>NZ_JBFRIY010000003.1:0-10242 GCF_041468565.1 Shewanella sp. 10N.286.54.B9 | reverse complement strand
GATGCAGAAGGTAGAGCGAAGCACGACTAAATGGATTTAGGAGGTAGAGTAATGCATGGAGCGATTACCGAGGATGCTAGAGCCGAGAATAACTATTAGCTACAACCCACGTGCTTGTCTAAAGTGATTTAAATTCCCGCTGAATGACCAACTCTTTAATGGAATTGGTATTAGTATTTTTGTTCAGCCATAAAAAAGGAGGCCAGTGGCCTCCTTGTAAAACGCAACAACCAGCTTTTAGTTAGAGGTCTGCTCTACTTTTATCGCTGTTTCAGTTTCCGCTTTTGGTTGCCACCACCATTGGTAGAATCGGCTTGAAACCTTTTTTATATCATCAAGAATAATATAAAGCAGCGGTACTAAAATCAATGTCACCACAGTAGAGAACAAAATACCAAATGCTAGAGAAGCAGCCATCGGGATGACAATTTGAGCTTGTAAGCTCTTCTCTAACAAGATAGGGACTAAGCCAACAAAAGTGGTGAGTGAGGTTAAGATAATCGCTCTAAAGCGATAACAACCAGAATCAACAGCCGCTTTAATGATTGAATGCCCCTCAGCACGAGCACGGTTAACAAAATCAACCAAGATCAACGAGTCATTCACCACCACACCCGCAAGCGCCACGATGCCACATAAGCTCAAAATACTCATGTTAAGGCCTAAGATGAAGTGGCCAAATAGTGCGCCAATCATACCGAATGGGATCACTGACATGATAATCAATGGCTGACTATATGATTTTAGCGGGATAGCCATCAGAGCATAGATTGTAAATAGCGCAAAGAAGAAGCCTTGTAGCAAACTAACTAATGCACTTTGCTCATCAGCGCTGCCACCATCTAATGCAGTCGATATGCTTGGGTATTTCTGCGACAGCATCGGCAAGAAGTCCGCTTGGATCTCTGACACGACTTTTGAAGGCTCAACCTTGTTGGTGTTGGCATTGGCGGTAATTGTGATAGCCCGACGCCCATCAACGCGAGTGATCGAAGAGTAAGAATCACCTAGCTCAAGCTGGGCAACATTAGCAAAAGGCACTGCTACGCCAGTTGGAGTGCGGATCAACATATTTTCTAAGTGACCAACGGTGCGACGCTGCTCAAGCGGGTAGCGCACCATGACTTTCACTTCTTCTTTGTTACGTAAGATCCGCTGCGCTTCGTAGCCGTAGAAACCATATCTGACTTGGCGGGCAAGATCCGACAGCGTTAACCCTAGCGCTTCGGCTTCAGGCTTGATCTTTAATTTAATCTCTTGGCTGCCAGAGGAGAAGTTGTCGGCAATATCATAGACACCTTCATAACTTCTTAACTTCTGTTTTAGCTCTGTTGAAGCTAAAGACAACTGCTCAAGATCGCTGGAAGTTAACCTAAAGGATATGTCTCCTCCAGCGTCATTGGTACTGGCATTAATGTTGAGTTTTTTAACCGCTAATAGCTCCGGTAGTTTTTCTCGCCATGCAGTGGCAATGGTTTCACCATCAACATCGCGCTCTTCACCCTTAGTGAGTTCAGCAAAAATAAACGAAGAGGTGCGTGAGCTCATATTGATAAAGCTATGTTTCACCACTGGGTAACCTAACTTAGCCTCCATATCATCATTCATCCGATACAGCGCTTCTTCAACTTCTTGCACTACTTTTAGCGTGTTTTCCTCTGAGCTGCCCTCATCCATTTCAATATTGACCTGAATGAAATCAGATGGAATATCTGGGAAGAACACCCAACGCACCTGACCACTGACGACCAATGCGATAGACAGAATCAGTACCCCAGTAAACACTGCAACGGTGTTATACCTTTGCTTAATGCAACGCTCTAAAAATGCACGGTAGTTGTTATGAATGAAGTACTGCACTTTGTCATTTAAACCAGCTTTGAGCTTGCCGAAGTAGCCCAGCTTAGCGCGAGGCTTAGGTGGCTTCATATGCGCCAAGTGAGCAGGCAGAATAAGCTTTGATTCAACCAGTGAAAATGCTAAACAGAGCACGACTACCATGCCGATAGATTTCCAGATAATCCCCTGTGGGCCAGAAACCATCAACATCGGCATAAAGGCGGCTATGGTGGTTAATACTCCAAAGGTTGCTGGCATGGCGACTTTCTTGGCGCCTCTGACCACATTATCCAGTGAGTGGCCATGCCGCTCTATTTCACTATAGGCACTCTCGCCAATGACAATGGCGTCGTCCACCACGATCCCTAGCACCAGAATAAATGCAAATAGCGTGAGTAGGTTAATCGACAGCGAGAAAGGCTCGATTGGCATGACAAGCATCGCGCCCAAGAAACAAACGGGTAGGCCTACCATGACCCAGAAAGCGAGTTTGATCTCTAGGAACAGTGCCAAAATGAAGAACACCAGTAAAGCACCATAAAACATGTTGGATAACATCATGTTTAATCGGCCTTTGAGATAATGGGTTAAGTCGCCCCAAGTATCGAGTTTGGCACCTGTAGGCAGGTCTGCGCGCTTGGTCTCAATATAGCTTTTGACTTGGGCAGAGATATCCAATGCGTTTTGATCGTCAACACTGAGTATTTCGATAATCGCGGCAGGCTGGCCATTAAAGCGGGTGTACTCTAAACGCTCTTCAAAACCATCATTAATGTTGGCCACTTCTGGCAACATGACTCGGCTACCATCAGGGCGAGTACTGACGACTATTTGTGAGAAGTCTTCACCTGTGTACGCCTGACCTTTAGTGCGCAGCAAGATATCGCCATCTTTCGCACGAATAGAACCACCAGGTAAATCAATAGAGGAGTTTTGTACCGCTGTCGCGACCTGAGAGAAGGTGAGCCCATATTCACGTAGCTTATCTTCAGACAGCTCGATGCTTATCTCATACTCACGCACACCAGTCACTTGAGCACGGGTTACAGCAGGCAAAGCCGTCACTTCGTCGCGAATAGTTTTTGCTAGCTCTTTCATGTCTTCAAGAGATTGATCGCCATAGACGGAGATCCAAATAACGTTATTTTCAGGCTTAATGCGGACGATATTGGGCTTTTCGATATTCACCGGGAAGGTCGAGATAGCATCTATAGCCAGTTTAGCTTCATCGAGGATATCTTGTGGGTCATGACTATCTTCAACTTCAATCCTAACAGAGCCAACGCCTTCACTCGCGATTGAGGTAACCTTCTTGATGCCATTAATATCTTGGATCGCTTCCTCGATCTTAATATTAATACCCTCTTCAATCTCCTGAGGCGCTGCGCCAGGGTAGGCGACAGAGATATTAAGGTAGTTAAGTTCAAAAGTTGGGAAGATCTCTTTATTAATAATAACCGTGCTAAATAGCCCGCCTATTAATAGGATCCACATTAATAGGTTTGCTGCGACATTATTTTTAGCAAACCAAGCGATAATACCTTTTTCTGTGGCCATTATTGGTCACCTGCATTAGCGAGTTGTTCTTCGGTTGTCGATTCATCAGCACTTTCGATTGTTGAGCTGCTGTCATCACCTAAAATTTTCACGAGTTGGCCATCTTCAGGGTTACTGAGATTAGTCACAGAGATGCGCTCGCCGCTCGCTAAGCTGTCCTTGATATAGACGTTTTCTAGATCTGTACGGACAATATTAACTTCTCGTACTTCAACACTGCTTGCATCTGTGATCAAAGTGACTTTGCCATGGCGCACCAAGTGGCGTGGTAGTTTAACAATTCCATCGACAGTACGGCCTTTAATGATTGCAGTGACAAAACTGCCGTATTTAAGTGGTAGTAGTCCTTCAATTTTAGCGCTGCGAAGGTAAGGATCTTTTACCTCTGCAACCAAGTACACCATGCGGTTTTCTGCATCAATCACACCTTCGCTGCGAATGATTTTACCCGTCCAAGTGACCACTTTACCTGCAAGATCGGCGCTTAAGGTCACTTCAGTGTCTGGGTTATCTACCGACTCCAAGTAGGCTAAATCGTTGTTTGACAGTGGTAGACGGATTTCTGCAATGCGAGTGTCGTAAAGCTCACCGAGGTTTGTACCTAAAGTCACATACTGACCTAAGTCGACATTGCGGGCCTTTATAATGCCATCAAAGGGAGCGCGTATTATGGTTCGTTCAAGATTACGTTCAGCTCGTGCTAAGGCAGCTTGCTGGAATTTAACGTTGGCTTGCTCTTGTTTAAGTTGGGGTAAACGTAAGCCTAACTCTGGTGGAATACCGCCGTCGTAGCCCTTCCAATCATTTTTAGCCACTTCACCCTTAGCTTGTTCCTCTTCGAGAGCAGCTTTGGCTTGAGCGAGTGAAGCTTGGGCTTGCATTAAGTCAGCTTCGTAATCAGAAGGCTCGATAACTGCAAGTTCTTCGCCTTTTTTAACTACGCCGCCAGCAACAAATTTATTTGAAATATTGAGCATGCGACCTTGTACTTCTGTCACTAGCTGGGTTTTATATTTCGGGCTAACAACGCCGTATGAAGGGAGGTTGAGAGAGACCGTTTGTTGTTGAACTTCCATGACGTCAACAATTGGGATCGGTGCTTCATCTGCTTTTTGCTCAGGTGCTTCTTTAGTGCTAATAAGTACTTGTGCTGCAACAATAAAGAGAATAAGAATAAATAGTGGGGAAGCCCTTCGAATTATTTTTTTTATCATTATGAGTTCGCTTTTCCATGTAATGCATTTCCTAACGGTTAAATTACCAGACTAATCGTTGAGGAGATATGATTTTTTGTAAATAAAATGTTTCAATTTATGGCGTTAGCGATAGATATTTGAAAAGGAGCCTAGGGGCTGTTGATCTTTCACGGTTGTTTTTGCCGCAGTTTATTGGCTATTTTGACAAGGCGGAGGCTATGCCGTTTAGTTATTCTCCACAAATAGTCTACAACACAGTAAAAATAGCCAAGAAACGCGGCCCTTTGGGTTCGATTCAATGCTTCTATTACGGTGTTATGAGCTTTTCACTTAGCCAGCTAAGCTTTATCGCTCAAGCCTTGTACTAGAAGCATTGCATTCGAACAAAAACTAAGCTCGAAAGATCAACAGCCCCTAGTGAGTGGCATATGCGCATAAAAGAATTCGCGCTGGAAAATGCTGCAGGAAACAAAAAAGGACCACCTGAGGTGATCCTTTTAAAAGAGATTAGAAGTCATTCTTATACTGCATAGTATGAAATGTTACTTCTTTTTCTTCTTGTTTTTCTTACTGAATGTTTTGCCAGTGTCTTTAACTTTCTTCTTCCCTGGCGGCTTCGCCTCTTTGTTCTTCGGGCGAAGATCTTTGACAAAACGGCGCTTAAGCGGTTGCTCAATGTAGCGCTCAATCTTACCAACTACACGAATATCATGGGCTTCAACCAAAGATATTGCCGTTCCCTTAGCGCCGGCACGGCCAGTACGTCCAATACGATGAACGTAGGTATCAGCAGAGCGTGGCATGTCGAAGTTGATCACGTGAGTGATATCGTCAACATCGATGCCACGGGCAGCAACATCGGTCGCTAACAGCACATTGACTTCACCTTTAGTGAATCGACCAAGGGCTTGGAAGCGAGCCTTTTGCTCCATATCGCCGCGCATGAAGCTACAAGTGATCCCTTGCTTTTGCAGCAGGCCATCTAGGCTTGCTACTGCCTCACGTGTTTTGACAAACACAATGGCACGTTCTACTTCTTCCTGCTGCAAAATAGCGCATAGCAGGGCAAACTTATGCTCTCTATCATCTGCGATATGAACCCACTGGTGGATCTTAGCTTTTTCGCTGCGTGGTGCTTCAGCTTCAAGCTTGACTGGGTTGGTTAACAGTTGGTGTGAGAAACGACCCACATCGCTACCTTCAAGTGTTGCTGAGAACAGCATGGTTTGCTTACGGCCAACCGATTCAATTGCGATAGTTTCAACAACGGCAGAAAAGCCCATGTCTAGCATGCGGTCGGCTTCATCGATAACTAATACTTCAACCTCTTCGGCATTAAACAGGCCTTTATCGAGGTATTCCATCAAGCGGCCAGGTGTGGCCACTAAGATATCGACGTTTTTCTTTAACGCTTCTTCTTGAGGAGCGTAGGGAACGCCGCCGGTGATGATGGCGATATCGAGATCTAAATCTGTTGCCAAGTGAGATGCATAGCGGTGGATTTGACTGGCAAGCTCACGCGTTGGTGTTAGCACTAACACTCGGGCTTGGCCGCCGAAGCGACGCGGGAAGTCGATAATATGCTGCAGCGCTGGTAGTAAGAAGCTCGCAGTTTTCCCTGTTCCTGTTGGTGCGCGAGCAAGAATATCTCTTTGCTCCATCGCTACAGGTATTGTTTGTTGTTGTATCGTAGTGGGCTTGTTGTGGCCCATTGCTTTTAGTGACTCTAACAAACAAGGGTCAAGCTGGAGATCTTCAAATTGCATGCGTGGCATCTCAATAAATAACAGCCGAACATTATAAAGGTTTCAATCCAGACTTGAAACGATTAGATCGTCAGATCGCTACAGCTTTAAATAAAAACTTTTGCTCAACTGTATAAAGTCATCGCTGTAGTGGCCATCGGTTTTGCGGATCACCAAGTTTGATTGCGAGTGCGCTCCAGTCAGATCGGCAAAGTTTGAGTGACTGTGGCTGATAAGCAATAGTTGTCGATTAGGCGCTTTCCCTTCAACACTGCTAACTAACACTGCATGTTGGCAGCAGAGCTGATGTTGCTGTAATTGCTGCAATAACTGCTCTGCAGCAGTTATTGGCAGTATCAGGCTCGCCTGACCTGTAGGGCTTAATAACCAACTGATAGCTGCCAATAGCTGGTCAAAACTTAAGCTGTCGGTATGGCGAGCTGTCGCTCTTAAAGCGCTGTTAGATTTTGGACCATTGTCAAAATAGGGCGGGTTACAGATGATGTGATCATAGTTGTGGCTGGTGGCTATTGCGCAATATTGCTGAATAGAGCTGGTTAACAACGTCAAGCGATCAGCCCAAGGGCTTAGGTTGAAGTTATTCTGGCAATCAAGTGCCGCACTCTCATCAAGCTCTATAGCGGTGATATTTGCCATGCTGCGCTGGGCGGCCATTAGGCTTAGTAAGCCACTACCTGCGCCGATATCGAGAATCTTTTTGCTACCAGATAAAGGAGCCCAGGCGCCGAGTAGTACTCCGTCGGTGCTGACAGGCATGCCGCAGCGGCGATCATCGATATGAAATTGTTTAAAGCTAAAAGGCATGGAATTTACAGGCTTTGGGTCAGTGAAATTATTGTACGCTAATTCATTGCGGTCAGTAACAGGCATATTTGCTTGCACCTCTGCAATTTTTAAACGCTGAAGGTAAGTGTTTACTCGCGATTGAGAGCTTGCTAGACCAGCAATTGAATGTTTCTTGCTTATATGACAAATGCGTTGAATGTAAGTTATGGAATCAAGCTGTTACTTGATTGTTATCATTTGTATCGAGTCTGGCGATTATTAGGTGTCGATTCTTGTTAAATAGCTGTGACTCTGATAATAGTATGGCCCTCCTAGTAGGCTCAGAGCCTATTTTTAGGGACGGTAAACCAGTTTTATAGCAATTTCAGTGTTCATTTATTCGCTGCTGTTCATAAACTCGCCAAGCTTAGGTCGTATTTACCACTGGGTTGTGTAAACCAAATATTACACACTAGATTTTGTCATTCTAAAGTGGTGCCGTTAAGGCCTAATGACATGAAATTGTTAAATATAAAAATTATTGATGGGGCATAAAGTGCAAAATAATCAAATGAGTATTGCAGATACGTTAGGGTTAGGTTTCATGACCTTCGCGTTCTTTTTAGGGGCGGGTAACCTTATTTTCCCACCACTTGCAGGCTTTCTAGCTGGCGAGAATATGACATTAGCTATGTTTGGCTTTCTTGTCACCGCAGTAGGCCTACCCTTGATTACTTTGATTGCTGTTGCGAAAGCAAACGGTAAAATTATGGATCTGTTGCCTCCAATCGCTGCTACCACTCTAGCAGTGGCTATTTTCATTATCATTGGCCCTGCTTTTGCCGCACCAAGAACTGGCTTAGTGGCATTTGAAGTTGGCTTCAAACCATTTTTAGAAAATGCAGATGCAACCTTTGTGCTTGCTGGCATTACTTTCACTACGGCTCAACTTATCTATACGCTGGTCTTTTTCGGTATATCCATGGTATTTGCACTGTATCCAGGAAAGCTACTCGATAACGTAGGTAAGGTATTAACACCAATTCTTATTTTATTACTTGTCGGTCTTGCGGCCACAGTAATGATCCTTCCTGGCAGCCCTGTTGAAGCGGCAGTTGGCGACTACCAAACGAATCCGTTAACTAAAGGTATTTTGGAAGGCTACAACACCATGGACACTTTAGCCTCGCTAATCTTCGGTATTTTAATTATCGACATTTTGCGCAAAAAAGGTATTACAGAGCCTAAAGCACAGACAGGCTATTTAGTGAAAGCTGCTCTTATTGCTGCTGCGGGTCTAGCGTTTGTTTACATCGCGCTATTTTACTTAGGTGCTACAGCGGGTGATTTGGCCGCAGGTGCTGAGAATGGCGGGGTGATTTTAACCAACTATGTCACTCATGAGTTTGGTACTACTGGGTTAGTGTTACTGGCGACGGTTGTTACACTGGCATGTTTAACTACAGCTGTAGGCCTTATTAGTGCCTGTAGTGAGTTCTTTAATGAGCTACTACCTAAGATCTCATACCGTCGTTTTGTTGTGCTATTAAGTGTTATTTGCGCAACGATTGCTAACGTTGGTCTTTCTCAGCTTATTAGCATCAGTATTCCAGTATTGATGACTGTTTACCCTGTTGCAATAGCTTTGGTTGCGGTAACGTTCCTAACTGAACGTTTTGCAAAACCGGAAGCCGCTCATCGAATCGTGCTTAGCGTGGCGTTGTTCTTCGGTATTATTGATGGCATTAAAGCAGCCGGTGTTGATGTGAGCGTATTTAACTTTATGCCATTACACGCTGAAGGTATGGCTTGGTTACTCCCTACCGCGATCGCGATTGCCGCTTGTTTAATGATGAAGAAACAGCAAGCGACAGTAGCAGTTAGTTAAGCCAAATAGCTGCTATGCTCAGGTGAGATAGCATCTGCAAGCTTGATAACATATGATAACGGCGATGAATTTCTGATTCATCGCCGTTTTTATATCTGATTTAAGGAAGCCACTTTAGGTGCCTGCTGAATATATCCCTGATAGTGCAATTGATCTGTTTCTTGACCATTTATGGTCAACTAAAGGCTTGAGTGACAATACCTTAAGCGCCTATCGTACAGACTTGCGCCATTTTGACCGTCACCAACAGTTAAAAGGTTTGAAGCTGGTTGAAAGTAGCCAGCTGCATGTGCGCGACTATCTTGCTGCGCGTTTTGATAAGGGTTTTGCTAAAACCAGCAGCGCAAGAATGATGAGTAGTTTGCGGCGCTTTTTTGGTTACTTGGTGGTTAATAAGCAGATTAGTACCGACCCGATGGCTTTACTGGAATCGCCCAAATTAGCACGAAAGTTACCAGATTCATTAAGTGAAGACGATATAGATAGATTATTGTCTGAGCCGCAAGCCGATGACCCGATTGAATGCCGAGATAAAGCCATGCTTGAGCTGTTGTATGCCACAGGTTTACGGGTATCAGAGCTCGTTGGACTTACGATGGAGCAACTGAGTTTGCGTCAAGGTTTAGTGCGTATTGTGGGTAAGGGTGGCAAAGAGCGTTTAGTGCCTCTTGGTGAGCTTGCGGTTAGCGAAGTTGAAAGTTACCTCAAGTTTGCCAGAGTAGAGTTACTGAAAGGTAAGCAGAGTGATGTGTTATTTCCTTCAAAACGGGCACAACAGATGACGCGGCAGACATTTTGGCATCGAATAAAACTCTATGCATTGCGAGCCAATATTAGCACTGAGCTGTCACCGCATACCTTAAGGCATGCTTTTGCTACACACTTGCTTAATCATGGCGCCGATCTGCGAGTTGTGCAGCTTCTGCTTGGTCATAGCGATCTATCAACCACGCAGATCTACACCCATGTTGCCACGGCCCGTTTAGCCAGTTTGCACTCCGAGCATCATCCACGCGGTTAAGCCTTAATACTGACGATTTAGTTGAGTTAATGAAAATCTTTAGTTCAGAATTCTAGCAATAACTTGATAGATTTCACGTCTGTATGATTTGGTTACAGCAAAAAGTTTGCTTTAGTTTGCATGAGACTGTAACTTTTCAGCTCCAGACTAGGTCTAATACCAATCAGAATAAAGATTTGATCGCTCAGCGAGAGTTTAGCGGCTTTGAGG
>NZ_JBFRIY010000002.1:74575-104761 GCF_041468565.1 Shewanella sp. 10N.286.54.B9 | reverse complement strand
AAATTCACCGTACCACTACAGGCCATAGGGCATGAACACTCTCGTCAAGGCAGATAAATTAGTGTTTGCGGATAACAAGCTGTTGAGGACACATTGAGTGATTATTTTGAGGAAAGTTAGAATGATAAGATTTACAGATGAATATATTACAGGCACAAAAAAACCGCTTCTAAAAGCGGTTTTTTTGTATTTAAAGAATGGCGGAGAAGGAGGGATTCGAACCCTCGATGGGAGTTAAAGCCCATACTCCCTTAGCAGGGGAGCGCCTTCGGCCACTCGGCCACCTCTCCGCAAAACTTGGTGCGCGTGGAAGGAGTCGAACCTCCGACCGCCTGGTTCGTAGCCAGGTACTCTATCCAGCTGAGCTACACGCGCTAAATTCTGTAAGCTTTATATGGTGCGGATGGGAGGATTCGAACCTCCGACCGCCTGGTTCGTAGCCAGGTACTCTATCCAGCTGAGCTACATCCGCATATATAAAGGTATATCTACTAATACTTAATGGTGCGGATGGGAGGATTCGAACCTCCGACCGCCTGGTTCGTAGCCAGGTACTCTATCCAGCTGAGCTACATCCGCGCATATTAAGTTTTAGGTCTAGCTTTTAAATGATTTAATGGTGCGGATGGGAGGATTCGAACCTCCGACCGCCTGGTTCGTAGCCAGGTACTCTATCCAGCTGAGCTACATCCGCTCACTAAAACATTTAAACACAACAGTAGATTATGGTGCGGATGGGAGGATTCGAACCTCCGACCGCCTGGTTCGTAGCCAGGTACTCTATCCAGCTGAGCTACATCCGCATCGTCGTCTACTTTAAGAAATGGCGGAGAAGGAGGGATTCGAACCCTCGATGGGAGTTAAAGCCCATACTCCCTTAGCAGGGGAGCGCCTTCGGCCACTCGGCCACCTCTCCGTTTCTTGGCGCACATATTACTGTTTGCCGAAAATAAGTCAAACCATTTTTAAGAAACTATTTCTGTTTGAACTGTTTTTAAGCATGTTGACTGTATATCGGCCTAACAGCAGCCATAAAGAGGCTTTTCTTATTCCAAAAAATAAAAAAGCCAGTTAAAAAACTAGCTTCTAAAATTCTCAGTAATCATCAAACTACAATCAGAAATTTCCGCCTTCTGGGGCAGAGCCTGATTTTTCAGATTGAATGCGTTGGTAAATCTCTTCACGATGGACAGAGACTTCTTTAGGTGCATTAACACCAATTCGTACTTGGTTACCTTTAACGCCTAATACAGTGACAGTAACTTCATCACCAATCATCAGTGTTTCACCAACACGACGAGTCAATATCAGCATTATTTTGCTCCTTTAGTTCCTAAATCTGCTTTATACGGCATTATTCCGTTATATATATATTATAGAGTTAGCTTAGTACAAATTAACAGTATTCAATTTGAAATAAGCCAATTAATTACATCTTTAAAACGGTTTACACTACTTTGAAGACAAAACCCTATAAGCCATATTAAGAAAAAACTGCACTAAAAGGCCATTATCAAACATCTAGATTAAACCAGTATGAAAAAAGCACCAATAGCTTCCTCACCACCACTTAACCATGTCTATAGCCACACAACTCTTAATTGTCACATTCAACCATACCAAAGTTAACTGTTATATCTACTAGTTTTCTCGTAAACAGTGATATTTATGCAATTAGTTAGCTAAACACGCGCATTATCGTTGTTCCTATTCGACTTTTTAAGCTTCTAACAACAAAAAACGCTCATAAAGAGCGTTTTTGGTGTTTTCATTCAACAATCGGCTGTATTAAGCAAGCTTATCTGTAACCCAAGGGATTACGCTATCCAACGCGCCTTTAAGGTTCTCAGGTTGGCTACCGCCCGCCTGAGCCATATCAGGGCGTCCACCGCCCTTGCCGCCAACTTGAACAGCTATTGAAGCAACAAGTTCGCCCGCTTTAACTTTACCAGTCAGATCTTTAGTTACACCGGCAATTAAGTTGACCTTAGCGTCTCCAGCAATACCTAAGACCACAATTCCTGATTTCAGCTTTTGTTTAAGCTCATCTTGTAAGCCCCGAAGTGAACCGGCATCAACACCTTCAAGTTGCTTAACCAAAACCTTGATGCCATTAACCTCAACTGCTTCACCGGCTAAATCAGCACTCGTCGCTGCTGCTAACTTATCTTTTAGCTGAGCAAGTTCTTTCTCTAGCGCCTTTGACTTATCAAGCTGAGCCTTAAGTTTGGCCACGACCGACGCACTATCACCTTTAAGCAGTGCTGCAGCTTCTTCTAGCGATGCTTGCTGCTTTGCAACATATGCCATTGCGGCTGCGCCAGTGACCGCTTCAATACGGCGTATACCTGCAGCAATACCACCTTCAGAGGTAATCTTAAACAGACCGATATCACCGGTACGACCAACGTGAGTTCCGCCACAAAGCTCAATGGAGAAGTCACCCATTGTCACTACGCGCACTTCTGCGTCATATTTTTCGCCAAACAGCGCCATAGCGCCCTTTTCTTTGGCTTGCTCAATATCCATGACTTCAGCTTTAAGCTCATGGTTACGACGAATTTGCGTATTAACCAACTCTTCAACTTCTTTAATCTCAAATGCTTTTACACCTTCAAAGTGAGAGAAATCAAAACGTAGACGCTCTGGATCAACCAATGAGCCTTTTTGAGTAACATGGGTACCTAATACTTGGCGTAAGGCAGCGTGTAAAAGATGCGTTACTGAGTGGTTTAACTCAGTGCGGTGACGCAGCTTCTTATCAACATTAGTTGCGATGCTCAGCCCAACGTTAATAGAACCTTCTGTAAGCTTGCCGATATGGCCGATTGCCTGACCATATTTTTGTGTATCGGCTACTCGATACTCAACACCATCAGCTAGCAGCACACCTTTATCACCACACTGACCACCTGACTCGCCATAAAATGGTGTGCTATCAAGCACGATTACCGCTTCATCACCAACATGCAAAACATCAACTGACTCACCTTCTTTATAGATAGCAGTTACGGTCGCTTGGTTATTAAGTTCTTGGTAACCAACAAAGCCGCTCTGTTCATCAATTTTGAGGCCTTCATTGTAATCAGTTTCAAACTGACCCGCAGCTTGAGCACGACTTCGTTGCTCAGCCATTGCCGTTTTGAAACCTGCTTCATCAACAGTGATATCGCGCTCACGACAAACATCTGCGGTTAAATCAACTGGGAAGCCATAAGTATCATACAGCTTAAATGCTGTTTCACCGTCGAGTACATCGCCCTTCAAGTTTGATAGTGCATTATCTAAAATACCAAGACCGCGCTCTAGAGTACGAGCAAATTGCTCCTCTTCAGCTTTAAGTGATTTTTCAACAATTGCTTGCGTTGCTACTAACCCTTTAGCTGCATCGCCCATCACTTCAATCAGTGTTGGTACTAACTTGTAGAAAAAGCTACTTGATGCACCCAACTTATTACCATGACGCACTGCACGGCGAATAATACGGCGAAGTACATAACCGCGACCTTCATTTGATGGCATTACCCCATCAGCAATAAGGAAAGCACAAGAGCGAATATGATCAGAGATAACGCGTAGTGATTTATTTTCTAGATCAGTAACCCCAAGAATTTCTGCGGTCTTTTTGATAAGCGCTTGGAAGATATCGATTTCGTAATTTGAGTGCACACCTTGCATAATAGCGGCGATACGCTCAATACCCATACCAGTATCAACCGATGGTTTTGGAAGTGGGTTCATTGCTCCGTCAGATTGACGATTGTACTGCATGAATACGATGTTCCAGATCTCAATAAATCTGTCGCCGTCTTCTTCAGGCGTGCCTGGACGTCCGCCCCAGATATGCTCACCGTGATCGTAAAATATCTCAGTACATGGACCACAAGGGCCAGTGTCACCCATCTGCCAGAAGTTATCTGACGCATAAGCTGCGCCCTTGTTATCACCAATGCGAATAATATTCTCTGGTGCCACGCCGACTTTCTTCGTCCAGATATCGTATGCTTCGTTATCTGTTTCGTAAATGGTTACACATAAACGCTCTTTAGGTAGCTTTAACTCTTGAGTTAAGAAGTTCCACGCAAAGTTAATTGCATCTTCTTTAAAGTAATCGCCAAAGCTAAAATTACCCAGCATTTCAAAAAAGGTATGGTGACGAGCGGTATAACCCACATTGTCTAAATCATTATGTTTACCACCTGCGCGAACGCAGCGTTGCGAAGAGGTCGCACGACTATAACTACGCTTATCTTCACCAAGAAAAACGTCCTTGAACTGGTTCATGCCCGCATTGGTAAATAACAGTGTTGGGTCATTACCCGGCACGAGAGAACTACTATCAACGACCTGGTGGCCATTTGTGCGGAAATATTCCAAAAAAGCACTACGCAGTGCTGCAGTGGTTTGATACATGAAACCGTCCTGAATTAGGTTGTGCAACTAGCTCGAAAAGAGCCTAATGATAAATTTTTATGAAGAGCATTATAAGCAGTGTAATGACTAACAACCAGCCCTGTAGATGCAAAACTAGCTAGACAGCTAAAAATAAAATGGATCTTACACAGTAACCAATAGATATGAGCGTGAAAGCAGTCTGTTATCGGCATATCGACAACAAATTTACCGACACCTTGAAAATGACAACTAAAAAACAACTACGGCGCGCTGATAGCGCGCCGTAGTTGGCATTTATAACCCTAAAGGTTTAGGGTTTAGGCTCTATGGAGTAATGACTGTCGTTTAAAAAACTTCGCCAGTTTCCATATCAACATTATCACCCGCAGTATCAGTAGCACCAGCAGCTACTTTTTCACCTTTGCTAAGCAACATAGAACGAAGTGCTGTCTCAATCTCATCAGAGATTTCTGGATTTTCGATTAGATACTTACCGGCATTAGCACGGCCTTGACCGATCTTACTGCCTTTGTATGCATACCACGCACCCGATTTTTCAATCAGTTTATGCACAACACCAAGGTCAACTAACTCACCAGTGCTGTTAATACCTTGACCGTAAAGGATTTGGAATTCAGCTTGCTTAAATGGCGCTGCGATCTTGTTCTTAACCACTTTTACACGTGTTTCGTTACCAATAACTTCATCACGATCTTTAATAGCACCAGTACGGCGAATATCTAGACGAACTGACGCATAAAACTTAAGTGCATTACCACCCGTTGTCGTCTCTGGGTTACCAAACATCACACCAATTTTCATACGAATTTGGTTAATAAAGATAAGCAGTGTATTCGATTGTTTAAGGTTACCCGCAAGTTTACGCATAGCTTGGCTCATCATACGTGCAGCAAGGCCCATATGAGAGTCACCAATTTCGCCTTCAATTTCAGCTTTAGGTGTTAGTGCTGCAACCGAGTCAACAATAATTACATCTACAGCCCCAGAGCGAGTCAATGCATCACAGATCTCTAACGCTTGCTCACCCGTATCAGGCTGTGAACAAAGTAGGTTATCAATATCAACGCCTAATTTATGAGCGTACACAGGATCCAAAGCGTGCTCCGCATCGATAAATGCACAGGTCTTGCCTTGCTTCTGCGCCGCAGCGATAACTTCAAGCGTTAGCGTTGTCTTACCTGATGATTCAGGACCGTAGATCTCGACGATACGCCCCATTGGTAGGCCGCCAGCGCCCAATGCCACATCCAAAGATAGAGAGCCTGTCGAGATAGTTTCAACATCCATTGAGCGATCTTCACCCAACTTCATAATTGAACCTTTACCAAATTGCTTTTCAATTTGACCTAGAACGGCATTTAACGCTTTCTCTTTATTTGGATCTGTCTTCATTATTATGTCCTTTGGATCTCAGTGCTAACACAGTATCAGCACTGCATTATCATTTAGGTGACGACTCTAATGCCTTCTCTAGAGCCTCAATATGAAACTAGTATACTGTACAATCATACAGTATCAAGTACTGTACAAGATTTTTTTACATATTCAATAAAATCAGTTAGATAGTAAAGCCGTGTTCTACATAGCCGTGAATTAACAGTATTTCATTGCAATAATCCACACTCAAAAGAGAAAAAAATTGTTAAGATTGGCACCCATAATTGTTTCATGGCTCACTATGGCCGCAGTAAAAGTACAGGCAAAGCAAATCGATGACTGCTATTGAACCGCAAAACTTAGAAAAACATACCCCAATGATGCGTCAATATTTGACGCTAAAAGCCCAGCATCCAGACATGTTGCTATTCTATCGTATGGGGGATTTCTACGAGCTTTTCTACGAAGATGCCAAGCTCGCATCGGAGCTACTAGGAATATCTTTAACAGCGAGAGGCAAGAGTGGTGGTGACCCAATCCCTATGGCTGGCCTGCCCTACCATGCTGTGGAAGGTTATTTAGCTAAACTTGTTCAATTACGGGTCTCGGTTGCCATATGTGAACAAGTTGGCGATCCAGCAACCTCAAAAGGCCCCGTAGAGCGTAAAGTTGTTCGCATAGTGACCCCGGGAACACTAACCGATGAGGCATTGCTGCAAGAACGACAAGACAATTTGTTAGCCGCCCTCTATCAAGGTAAAAGCGGTTATGGCTACGCCACCCTAGATATCGCATCAGGTCGCTTTGTGGTTACAGAGCTTGCAAACACCGAAGCGCTAGAAGCGGAACTTCAACGAACCAATCCTGCAGAATTGCTATATAGCGAAGATTTTTCGCAGATGAGCCTCATTGCTGGTATGAACGGCACGCGGCGTCGCCCTGAATGGGAATTCGATTTTGATACTTGCCAACGTTTGCTGTTAAACCAATTTGGTACGAAGGATCTTAATGGGTTCGGTATTGAAGATGCTAGGCTTTCACTACAAGCTGCAGGGTGTTTGATGCAGTATGTAAAAGATACGCAGCGCACCGCACTGCCGCACATTAACTCCATTGTTCGTTTTAACCAAACAGATAGTATAGTGCTCGATGCAGCGACTCGCCGCAATCTTGAACTGACCGTAAACTTACAAGGCGGCCATACCAATACATTAGCATCCGTTTTAGACAGTACCGTCACAGCTATGGGCAGCCGAATGCTACAGCGCTGGTTGCATCAACCTCTTAGGGATCATCAGGTCATTGAAGCAAGACAATCATCAATTGCCGAGCTAATTACAACAGAGAACTACCAACTTCTGGCTGATGATTTAAAAGCCCTAGGAGATGTTGAGCGAATCACCGCACGTATCGCACTACGTAACGCCAGACCGAGAGATTTTGCTCGCTTACGTCAAGCTTTAGCATTATTGCCTCAGCTACAGCAAACATTAAAAACTTCCGCTGTGCCTCACTTGCAATATTTGTCTCAAGTTATTGGGGAATTTCCTGAAGAGTTAGCATTATTATCAAGAGCGGTTGTCGACAATCCACCGATGCTTATTCGTGATGGTGGTGTGATCCGCGACGGTTACGATAAGGAATTAGATGAATGGCGCGTGCTTAGTGCAGGAGCGACGGATTATCTAACTCAACTAGAAACTCGTGAGAAAGAGCAAACTGGCATCTCAACCCTTAAAGTCGGCTATAACCGTGTACACGGTTACTATATTGAAGTCAGCCGTCGCGAATCAGATTTGGTGCCTTTAAGCTACCAGCGTCGTCAAACATTAAAGAATACTGAACGCTATATCATTGCTGAGCTAAAAGAGCATGAAGAAAAGGTACTCTCTAGCCAAGGCAAAGCACTAGCACTCGAAAAACAATTATGGGAACAGTTGTTCGATCTGATCTTACCTAAGCTTCATGAACTACAAGAGTTTGCCAGGGCAGCAGCTGAGTTAGACGTATTATGTAATTTCGCCGAACGCGCAGAAACACTCAATTATGCCTGCCCAGAACTGTCGAATACATCAGGCATACAGGTTGAAGCAGGTCGTCATCCTGTCGTCGAGCAAGTAAGCCAAAGCCCTTTTATTGCCAATCCAGTAACCCTTAACTCACAACGTAAGATGCTGATCGTGACGGGGCCAAATATGGGCGGTAAATCCACCTATATGAGACAAACAGCACTTATCACGCTTATGGCGCATATAGGTTGTTATGTTCCCGCAGAACACGCCATTATCGGCCCTGTCGATAGGATATTCACCCGTATTGGTGCATCTGATGATTTGGCATCGGGCCGCTCAACCTTTATGGTGGAAATGACCGAAACGGCAAATATCCTCCACAATGCAACGCCAAATAGCCTAGTACTCATGGACGAAATTGGTCGAGGTACATCAACCTATGATGGCCTTTCATTAGCTTGGTCGGCTGCAGAGTATTTAGCTAATAATTTAAACGCTATGACACTATTTGCCACCCATTATTTCGAACTTACTCAGCTACCAGAGCTGATGGATAACGTAGAAAACGTGCATTTAGATGCTGTTGAGCACGGTGACAGTATTGTGTTTATGCATGCAGTACAAGAAGGTCCTGCAAGCCGCAGTTACGGGCTACAGGTTGCTGCACTTGCAGGGGTCCCAAACAGCGTTATCAATGCAGCAAAACAAAAGCTGCACCACTTAGAAAGCCGCGATCACGCATTAGAGCAGTCTAAAAATGGCGAAATGGCAGTGCAGCAGTCGATTAGTTTCCCAAGCCAACCGACATCCCCTGTGATAGAAGCGCTTGAGAAGCTAAACCCTGATGAGCTAACACCAAGGCAGGCTCTTGATTATCTATACAACTTGAAGAAATTGGCTAAGTAATTTCAATTAAGAGACACAAAAAAGGCGCCGTTGGCGCCTTTAATTTATTTATCGCAACTACACTCTGAAAATAGCTTCAACTGAGAGGCCTTGGGCTCCAAGTAGATCTTTCAAGCGCTTTAACGCTTCTACTTGGATCTGGCGTACACGCTCACGTGTTAATCCAATCTCTTTACCCACATTTTCAAGGGTTGATGGCTCATAACCTAACAATCCAAATCGGCGCGCTAACACTTCTCTTTGTTTGGTATTAAGTTCATCAAGCCATTTAACCACTGATTTTGACATATCTTCATCCTGAACTTTGTAATCAGGACCAACGTTGTCATCATCGGCTAATACATCGAGCAGTGCTTTATCACTTTCGCCGCCTAATGGGGTATCCACGGAGGTAATGCGTTCATTGAGCTTAAGCATACGACTGACGTCACTACTTGAAAGATCGAGTTTCTCAGCGATCTCTTCCGCTGTTGGCTCATGATCAAGTTTGTGTGCGAGCTCTCGTGCTGTACGCAAGTAAACATTTAGTTCTTTAACCACATGGATAGGTAATCTAATCGTACGAGTCTGATTCATAATTGCTCGTTCAATTGTTTGTCTAATCCACCAAGTTGCATAGGTAGAGAATCTAAAGCCACGTTCAGGATCAAATTTTTCAACTGCGCGGATTAAACCTAAATTTCCCTCTTCGATAAGATCAAGCAGCGCTAAGCCACGATTATTGTATCGACGAGCAATTTTTACCACGAGTCTGAGGTTACTTTCAATCATGCGGTTACGTGATTTTTCACAGCCTTTAAGCGACTTGCGTGAAAAAAACACCTCTTCTTCCGCACTGAGAAGGGGAGAAAATCCGATTTCACCAAGATACAGTTGGGTAGCATCAAGGTTTTTTTGTAAATCGTCTTGAACTTGTTGTTCTAATTCTGCTTCTTTAACTTCCTTTTTACTGAGGTCTAATTTTGATTCCTTTACAGAAACATTCGTATGTTCTTCTGCCATAACGGCATTATTAGTTCTGCCCATAATATATCTCCCGAATTCACTATTTAATTACTGCACTTCACTATCCTCCGATTTGCCAAATTGGCAGCCTATCAATTATTGCTTAGGCAAATATTTAAGTGGGTTTACTGACTTCCCGTGATAACGGATCTCAAAATGTAGCATGACCCGATTCGTGCCTGTATTACCCATTTTAGCAACTGTCTGTCCTGCATTAACAACTTGCTTTTCTTTTACTAAGATCTTATCAGCATGTGCATAAGCACTGAGGTAATCGTCACTATGTTTAATAATAACTAAATTACCATATCCTCGTAGTGCACTTCCTGCATATACCACTCTACCACTAGCAGCAGCTTTAATTGCGTCACCACGATTACCCGCGATCTTTATTCCTTTATTTCCCTGCTCTTTGGCTGAGAAAGTCCCAATCATCTTACCTTTCACAGGCCAGGACCAACGACTTACCTTTTTCGGCAGTGTTGACTCTTGCTTGTGGATAACTCGGTTAACAGCTTGTTGACTGTCTGTAACAGAATACGCAGACTTTGCCACATGATCAAGCTGTTTTTTTGACGCCGTCTCAGTCGTTTTCTGAGGCGACGGTTTAGATGCAACAGATTGTTTACTAACAGTTTTTGATGAGACCAGCACCTGTTTTGGAGCCAGTTTTGACGTTTTTTTGGCAGTATTGCTATTTGTAACATATTTTTTAGAGTTTAGACTCAATACCTGTCCAGGGTAGATGGTATAAGGCTTTGCAAGGTTATTGATCTTTGCTACATGGACAAAATCTTTATTTGCCCCCCAAGAGATAGAGTAAAGTGTATCGCCCTGTTTCACTTTATAGCGGCTAGCGGTAATAGAGCCTTTATCGTGTGAAGGTTTGCTAGGGTAATTGAGTGACTCTACTGGTGCGGGGCGATCAGCCTGAAAACTACATCCGGCTAACAACAGAGTCAAAATGATAGTGAAGTGTGATACGAACTTCATATAAACAGGCCACCTCAAATCGCTAGTCTGCGACGATAACTAAAATAATCCGCAAATTAAAAATGACTAAGCAAGCTCGCCATTAATTAATGGCACAAACCGCACGACTTCTATTGCCTCTGAGACGTATTGACCGCCTTGACGTGTGACTTTAAGTAGTTGCTGCGAAGTCTCCCCGACAGGAATAACCAGTACTCCACCGTCCGATAATTGCTCTACCAATGCAGAAGGTACACTTGCCGCAGCAGCCGTTACCATAATGGCGTCATAGGGTCCTTTACTCGGCCAGCCTTGCCAGCCGTCACCATATTTAAAGGCTATATTGTGCAGATCCAGTTTCTTTAAGCGCTGCCTAGCTTGAATTTGTAAACTTTTAATCCGCTCTACAGTACATAATTGAGGAACCAACTGCGCTAATATCGCCGCTTGGTAACCAGAACCAGTGCCAATCTCTAGTACTTTTTGAGGTTTACACTGCAATATTATTTCGGTCATGCGTGCAACAATGTAAGGTTGCGATATTGTCTGTCCTTGACCAATAGGCAATGCGGTATTTTCATAAGCTTTATGACCTAAAGCCGCATCTAAGAACTGCTCTCTTGGCGTATTAGCTACCGCCTTTAAAACCGGTTCATCGCGAATGCCAGCTTCATACAAACTTCTTGCTAGGTTTAAAGCCGATGTTGACGCGAGCCGATCCATATATAACAGTTCCAATTTAAATGATTAATTAAGTTACAGCCTCCATACCTATAATTGGCGGGGCTAATTGTTGCGATTAAGTAAGCGACTCAAGCCACGTCGTCATCTCAGGTAGCTGCTCAAAAGCCGTTAAGTCCACAGTTAATGGCGTAATAGAAACATAGCCATTCTCTACAGCATAAAAATCCGTGCCGTCGCTGGCATCTTGCTTGTCTCCAGGAGGGCCTAACCAGAAGATCTCTTTACCTGCAGGATCTTGTGTTCTTACCATCCCTTCAGCGCGATGTCTTGCCCCCAATCGAGTGATCTTAATGCCTTTAATATCCTCGATAGGCAGATCAGGTACATTTACATTTAAGATTTTATCTTGTGCGATTGGACTCTTCTTTAGTCCCTGAACGATCTTCAATGCAAAATGTGCAGCTGTATCGTAGTGTTTTAGCTCTGATCCCACTAACGAAATTGCAATTGCTGGAAAGCCCAAAAACCGGCCTTCCATTGCAGCGGCGACAGTACCCGAGTAGAGCGTATCATCTCCCATGTTCGCGCCAGCATTAATACCTGACACCACCATATCGGGTTCATCTTGATATAGCTCTCTTATCGCCAAATGGACACAATCAGTAGGTGTACCACTCACTGATATATAGCCATTGTCTAACTTATTCAGACGCAATGGATTCGTCAAGGTCAAAGAGTTACTGGCACCAGAGCAATTCCTGTCAGGGCCCACCGTTAAGGTTTCCGCGATCAACTTTAACGAGTTGGTTAATGCTGCTATACCTGCTGCATTTACCCCATCGTCGTTACTAATTAAAATTTTCATTAGATTGAAACGTTTTCCTGTTGTGCTGCTAACATCGCTTTTCTTGCGACTTCTTGTACATCTTGATAGTCCACCAGTTCTCGTAATACAGATGTAGCATAAGAGCCTGATGGTAAAGCAAATTTAAGAGTAATGGTATTATCATCAACTTGATACTGCAAATGCTGCGGTTCCAGTAGTAAAGTACGACGTTCTTGATTGAGGCCTGCTTGTTCTAGCCCGTCTCTATCCACTGAATATTCAGCTAGCGCAGCAGCTTCTATTTCTGCCGCTTCTGTTTGCGCCAGCGGCTCGCCACGCCCCCACAAAGGTGCCGAAAGCTGTATATCTTTGTTACTTAAACGCTCTACTAATGTTTCATCCCAATGCTCAGCGGTAAAGTAGCTCTTACTACCTGCAAGCATCACACAATCTCCGGCAAGTGTTGTCGCGCCATGAGCCGCCAATCTTGCTGAACTCGCTAGGTTGAATAAGTTAGAGCGCACGGCAGATAGATACATACTGCGCTTTTTTCTATCTTTTACTTTGCGACCAGTAAACATCTGTCGACCGAAAACAATATTTTTTCCGTCATGGCCAAAACGCTGTTCACCAAAGTAATTAGGCACACCTAATAGTGCTATTTTTTCTAGGCGAGCGACCACATCTTCAACCTCTGATACATTCCTTAGCACCAAGGTGAATCGATTTCCTGCCAGCGCACCGATCCGCAATTTCTTTCCATGGCGAGATGCTGATAATAGCGTCAGTTGATCGCTATTCATTTTTTGCCAATCAGGTGTTTCTTTACCTGGAATTCGCACACCAAACCACTGTTCAGTGACCGCATTCTTGTCTTTCTGACCAGCATAAGTCACCTCTTTGGGGTGAACATGTGCAAAACTAGATAACATTTTAGCGACTTCAACGGTGTTTAAACCGTCTTTTCGAATATGTAGCAGATGATGTTCACCTTCGCCTGTAGGCGCAAATGGCAAAATCTCCTGCACCAAAAAATCGCTGTTCTGGGTTCGCAAATCAGCTTTAGCATTAGGTTTGCCGTATAAGTAGTGAAGTTCGCTCATCTCAATCTTGCTCTCTTTAAATCTTGGTCATCAGCACTACAGCTTCAACTGCAATACCCTCTTTCCTACCGGTAAACCCGAGCTTCTCGGTGGTGGTTGCTTTAACATTGATGTCGTCAATATCTGACTGAAGATCAATAGCTAATACTGCTCTAATCGTTTCAATATGTGGCGCCATTTTCGGCGCCTGAGCAATAATGGTCACATCTAGATTAGACAAATTAAAGCCTCTATCTAATGCCAATTGATAACAGTGCTTCAATAACTCTCGGCTATCAGCCCCTTTAAACTCAGCATCGGTATCTGGAAAATGTTTGCCTATGTCGCCCAACGCCATGGCACCTAAAATGGCATCCGATATCGCATGTAGCACAACATCACCATCGGAATGGGCAATAAGACCCACTTCATAAGGTACTGTTACACCGCCTAAAATCAGTGGTGGTTCGCCGCCAAATTTATGTACATCAAAACCATGACCGATTCTAATTTTCATTTTAATTCCTTGTTACGATAGGGCTTTAGCGTAAGTTAGTCGTATATTGTTAGCCTAGCGGCCTAAATTTTTAAGAAACATTGAAGCCAGCTGCAAATCGTCTGGGTGAGTCACTTTAATATTGTCTGCGCGGCCGCTGACGATACCCGGCATAATCCCCGCCCACTCCATTGCTGAGGCTTCATCGGTTATTTTAGCCCCCGCTTTCAATGCCGACTCAAGATTATGCTTAAGCTGCTTTGCTTTAAAATACTGCGGTGTTAGCGCATGCCATAAATTATCGCGACAAACAGTCGCGCTGATCTCACCATTGTCTCCAGTACGTTTCATGGTGTCGCGTACCGGGGCACCTAGTATTGCCCCCTGGGGAAAGGTAGCTCTTGATGCTATCAATTTATCGATATCTAAGTGACTTAAACAAGGCCGCGCTGCATCATGGACTAACACCCAACTCTCCTCATCAGCCTGTTGCAAAGCAGCGAGAACAGAGTCGGCGCGTTCATTGCCGCCAGTAACAGTTTGCAACTTCTTATGCTGTGCTTGTGGCAACAGTGAAAAATGTTTGTCTGCAGGGTTAAGCGCAACGATAACCTGTATAATTTGGGGGTGACTCAATAAGCAATCTAGCGTGTGACCAAGTATGGTTTGCTCATTAAGTGCTAAATATTGTTTTGGCACTTCGGCGCCCATTCGGCTGCCTATTCCAGCAGCAGGCACAACAGCAATAACTTGGTTGGTTAATTGACTCATTCGAGGGTCTCGTTAGTAGGTAAAATGTATTATTTATTTTGTTTTGATAGCCGATCGCCACCAACGACTCGAAAGAAGGTTTCGCCCTCTTTGACCATACCTAATTCGTTACGAGCTCGCTCTTCAAGCGCTTCTGTTCCACTGCGCAGATCATTAATCTCCTCTCTTAGCACCTGGTTTCTTGCCACAAGTTGGGCATTACTTTCTTGCTGTAGCTTGATCTGTTCTTGCAGATGAATAGAGTCAGCAAGGCTCTTATCTCCTAACCATAGGCGATATTGAAGCATGGCAAGTAACACAATAAGGGCAAAAAGAAGGCGTTTCATTATACTAATGATAAGAATTTGAGGATAGTAAACAGATAGTACAACAAAAAAGGCCACCGAGTGGTGGCCTTTTTACACTTTATAGCAAATTATGCTTGGCCTTTAATCTCGCTTAAGCCGTTATAAGGTGCTTTTTCGCCAAGTTGCTCTTCGATACGAAGTAGCTGGTTGTACTTAGCAACACGGTCACTACGGCTTAAAGAACCCGTTTTTATTTGGCCAGCAGCTGTACCCACAGCTAAATCAGCAATAGTTGAATCTTCAGTTTCACCTGAGCGGTGAGAGATAACAACAGTGAAACCTGCATCTTTAGCCATCTTAATAGCTGCTAAAGTTTCAGTCAATGAACCGATTTGGTTGAACTTGATTAAGATTGAGTTAGCAATACCGTTGTCGATACCACGCTTCAAAATCTTAGTGTTTGTTACGAATAGATCGTCACCAACTAATTGGATTTTATCACCCATTAGTTTAGTTTGATGTGCGAAACCATCCCAATCAGACTCATCAAGACCGTCTTCAATAGAAACAATCGGGTATTCTTTGGTTAGGTCTTGTAGGAAGAAGTTAAACTCTTCTGAAGTGAACTTCTTACCTTCACCTTTAAGGTCATAGATGTTGGCTTCTTTGTCATAAAACTCAGAGGCTGCACAATCCATCGCTAGTGTGATGTCTTTACCTAGCTCGTAACCTGCGTTTGCCACAGCAACTTTAATTGCTGCCAAAGCAGATGCGTTTGATGGTAGGTTTGGCGCGAAACCACCTTCATCACCAACAGCAGTAGAGTGGCCATCGGCCTTAAGTACTTTAGCTAAGCTGTGGAATACTTCAGCACCCATACGTAGGCCTTCGCGGAAGTTAGCAGCACCAACAGGTTGAATCATAAATTCTTGGATATCAACAGAGTTATCTGCATGTTCGCCACCATTAATGATGTTCATCATCGGTAACGGCATAGAGTAAACACCTGAAGTACCGTTTAGATCAGCAATATGAGCGTATAAAGGGACACCTTTAAACGCTGCAGCCGCTTTAGCTGCCGCAAGAGAAACTGCCAGGATAGCGTTTGCGCCAAACTTAGCTTTGTTTTCTGTGCCGTCTAAATCAATCATGATTTGATCTAGTTCTGCTTGCGCAGTTGCATCTTTGCCCATCAACGCGTCTGCAATAGCACCATTGACAGCTTCAACAGCTTTCAATACGCCTTTACCTAAATAACGTGCTTTGTCACCATCACGCAGTTCTAGTGCTTCACGGCTACCTGTAGATGCACCAGATGGTGCTGCAGCCATACCCATGAATCCGCCTTCTAAATGAACTTCAGCTTCAACAGTTGGGTTACCGCGAGAATCCATGATTTCGCGACCGATAATGTTAATAATCTTAGCCATAATGCCCTCGATTTAAGTTTGAAAGATAAATTTAAAGTTAAAAGTAAAACGAATTTCTTTATGCCTAAACTCACATCACCAAAAACAAAAAAACCGCTCCCATCAAATGGAAGCGGCTTGTATTTTGGTTTAGCCTAAATCGCGTTTTTGATACGCGGCGGCTGCTGCAATAAACCCTTCGAATAATGGCTGACCATCACGAGGTGTCGATGTGAATTCAGGGTGGAATTGACCTGCTACAAACCATGGGTGGTTTGGTAGCTCAATCATTTCAACTAACTGACGGTCTGAAGATAGACCACTAAAAATTAAGCCTGCTTTTTCAAGACGATCTTTATAGTTGTTGTTGACTTCGTAACGATGGCGATGGCGCTCAACACAACTAATACCTTTGTAGGCTTCAGCAGCTTTAGTGCCCTCTTCAAGATGACAAAGCTGAGCACCTAGGCGCATTGTTCCACCTAAGTCAGACTCTTCATGACGCTCTTCAACTTGGCCTTCTTCGTTGATCCATTCAGTGATCAAACCAACAACTGGGTGCGGTGACTCTTTATTAAACTCAGTTGAATGTGCACCTTCTAGACCAGCAACATTACGTGCGAATTCAATAAGTGCAACTTGCATCCCTAAACAGATACCAAAGTACGGAAGGTTGTTCTCACGGGCATATTTAGCCGCCATGATCTTCCCTTCAACACCACGCTCACCAAATCCACCAGGAACCAAGATGCCGTCTAGTCCGGCAAGAACTTCTTCACCTTTGGCTTCAACGTTTTGTGAGTCAATATACTTAATGTTTACTGAAACGCGGTTAAACAAACCTGCATGTTTTAATGCTTCATTAACTGACTTATATGCATCTGGCAGTTCAATGTATTTACCAACCATACCAATGGTAATCTCGCCCGTTGGGTTTGCTTCTTGGTAGATAACATTTTCCCACTCGTGCAGATCAGCTTCTTGGCAATCAATACCAAAACGCTTAGTGACAAGTTGGTCAAGACCTTGAGCTTTAAGTAAAGCAGGGATCTTATAGATGCTATCTACATCTTTAAGTGAGATAACTGCGCGTTCTTCTACGTTACAGAATAGCGAGATTTTCGCTTTTTCATTAGCAGGGATCGCTCGGTCACCACGGCAAACCAATACATCAGGAGCAATACCGATTGAACGGAGCTCTTTCACTGAATGCTGAGTCGGCTTAGTTTTAACTTCACCTGCAGCGCCTAGGAATGGCACTAACGTGAGGTGCATAAATAGTGTTCTTTCGCGACCTAGCTCAACGCCAAGTTGACGAATAGACTCAAGGAAAGGTAGTGATTCAATATCACCTACCGTGCCGCCAATCTCAACGATAGCAACATCGTGGCCTTCGCCACCAGCAAGTACCTTTTCTTTAATTGCGTTAGTAATATGTGGGATAACCTGAATGGTTGCGCCCAAATAGTCGCCACGACGCTCTTTACGTAATACTTCTTCGTAAATACGGCCAGTGGTAAAGTTATTACGGCGATTCATCTTGGTACGAATAAAACGCTCGTAGTGACCTAAATCTAGATCAGTTTCAGCGCCGTCTTCTGTCACAAACACTTCACCGTGCTGTGTTGGACTCATGGTACCTGGATCGACGTTAATATATGGATCCAGCTTCATAATGGTTACGTTGAGGCCGCGAGCCTCTAATATTGCAGCCAAAGATGCTGCTGCAATGCCTTTACCTAGTGATGAAACCACGCCACCAGTAACGAAGATATACCTTGTAGTCATGCTGAACCTGAGAAAATGAGTTGGAAATATGTGCTTGTAAGAAAGCACTAGGACGGGGCAATATTATACCAAAGCATCACCGATTCGACAAACTAGAATTAACCTAAAATTCAGTTTATTTACTCTTCTCGCTCTGTTTAACCTTATCCCAGTATGCATCAAGCTCGTCTAATGTATGTTTATCGAAGCCTCTGCCATCTTGCTCAACACACTCTTCGACACCGCGAAAGCGTCTTTCAAACTTTTGATTTGCTTGCCTTAAGGCCTTTTCTGGCTCGACACCTAAATGCCTCGCGAGGTTTACAACAGCAAACAATAAATCGCCCATTTCATCTTCAACTTTGCTTTGGACAACCTTTTCCTGCTCCACCTCAAATAGCACTTCATCTATCTCTTCGTGGATTTTAGCAACCACTGGAGGTAAATCAGGCCAATCAAATCCTACACGAGCCACTCTTTTTTGAATCTTTATCGAGCGAGAAAGCGACGGTAAGCTCAAGGGAACGTCATCTAACACAGAGTGCAGTTCTCGCTCTGCGCGTTCGGATTCCTTAATTTGTTCCCAGTTGTGTTTAATCTGCTCACTGCTAGTATTTTCCAAACCGGCAAATACATGGGGATGTCGGCGGGTTAACTTGTCGCAAATACGGCTAACGACAGTATCAAAGTCAAACATGCCCTGCTCTTTGCCTAGCTGGCAATAGAACACGACTTGAAACAGCAGATCGCCTAACTCATCAGGCAACTCATCAAGCGCCAAACGCTCAATCGTATCCGCCACTTCATAAGCTTCTTCCAAGGTAAACGGCACGATGGTTTGGAAAGTCTGCGCTTTATCCCAAGCGCAACCAGATTTTGGGTCGCGCAGCTTTTGCATAATGGTTAGCAAAGGCTGCATGTTTCCGGTTTGCACTGTCATAACTTCTGTTCTGCCTTTATACTCTGCGCGCTTCGCTGACACCGTCAACCTGCGACAGCTTGGCAATCACCCGAGATAAGCCATCAAGGTTATACAGTTCGAGTTCAAGCTCAATGGCTGCTGTTTGGGTTTTTACATCTGATGAAGATGTCATCGATAATACGTTAGACTTTTCTGCAGCTAATACTGAGGTCAGGTCTCTTAGTAATCCAGATCTATCACTTGCAATAACCCGTATACGTATTTTGTAGCCACCAGAGTAATTCTCTCCCCAAACCACTTCAACAGAGCGTTCAGGATGAGCACGAATAAGCTCTTTAACCTGATCACAATCGGCGCGGTGCACAGAGATCCCTCGGCCTTTGGTAATAAAGCCAAAGATTTCATCACCCGGTACAGGCTGACAACACTTAGCAATGTGGCTCATAAGATTACCCACACCATTAACCTCTACCTGACCTTTACCTTTGCGAGCAGGCTTGCTTTGGCTCTTTTTAACCAGATCTTCGAGCACTTCTTCATCAGATAGCTCGTTGGTGCGCAGCTTGCTTTGTACGTGGTTAACCACTTGATTAAGACGCACATCGCCACCGCCAATACCAGCAAGCAGATCGTCCATACTGACCATATTGAAGCGCTCAACTGCTGATTGAGCATCTTTAATTTTTAAATTGGTGCGCGCAAGTTCCGTTTCTAACATCTCCCGACCAGCGACAATGTTCTTATCTCTGTCTTGTTGTTTGAACCAGTGTTGGATCTTAGAGCGTGCTCGCGATGTTTTGATGTAACCCAAATTAGGATTCAGCCAGTCTCTTTTCGGGTTAGGATGCTTGGAGGTAATAATCTCTATACGCTGGCCAGTTTCAACTTGATAAGTAAATTGTACAATACGGCCGTCAACCTTAGCGCCGATGCACTTATGGCCAACGTGTGAGTGAATATAGTAAGCAAAATCTAACACGGTTGAACCAAGAGGTAAGTCGACAACTTCGCCGCTTGGAGTAAACACATAGACACGATCTTCAAACACTTGGCTACGCACTTCATCAACTAAATTGCCGCTTTCGGCAACGTCTTCTTGCCATTGCAAAATCTTACGTAACCAGTTGATTTTCTCTTCATAGCCACTTTGCTTACCGCTTGCACTGCCCTCTTTGTACTTCCAGTGTGCAGCCACACCTAGCTCTGCATCTTCATGCATCTGTTCGGTGCGGATTTGAATCTCGACAGTTTTGCCTTCAGGCCCGACAACTATCGTGTGGATAGACTGATAACCGTTCGGTTTCGGATTCGCTACGTAGTCGTCAAACTCACGGGGGATGTGATGCCACAGTGTATGTACAACGCCCAAAGCGCCATAGCAATCTTGTAGTCTGTCGGTAACAATTCTTACCGCTCGAACATCAAACAGCTCATCAAACTTAAGCTGCTTGCCATTCATCTTTTTCCAGATACTGTAGATATGCTTAGGTCGACCATAAACCTTGGCACGGATTTGGTCTTTGTCTAACCGTGCTTGTAGTTGACTGACAAAATCATCGATAAAAGTTTCTCTATCGATACGCTTACCGTCCAGTTGCTTAGCGATATCTTTATAGGTTTGCGGATGCAGGTAGCGAAAAGAGATATCTTCCAGCTCCCATTTTAACTGTCCAATACCTAAGCGGTTTGCCAACGGCGCATAAACATCAGCAATCTCTCTGGCAATGAGTACTTTTACCTCTTCATCGGCATTCTTTATCTCACGCAATAAGCAGATACGCTCGGCGAGCTTAATCACCACAGCTCGCACATCTTCAACCATCGCCAATAACATTTTGCGGATATTGTCGATTTGCGGTTCGCCATTTCGAGTTTGGTTATCCACCTTCAATGCGCCAATCGCATTCATGGTTTGGACACTAGAAACTAAAATCTCTAATTTGGGTCCAAAGCGCTCTTGGATCTCCTCTTGCGAGATCAAGTCTGCATCAAAAACAACAAACAAAATGGCCGCTTGTAGGGTCTCAATGTCCATATTAAGCGGAGCTAAGATCTCTATCATCTCTCGGGCACGTTCGAGCACTGGCGCTTTGATCTCTTTATCTTGACCAACTAACAGCTCCACCTGCTCTATTAACTCCAAAAGAGTTTTGGCTTCGTTGGAATCACTTATATAACGTTTCACCCACTCTTCAAGTTGAAAGTCAGGGTCGCTAAAATGTGCTTCACGAACTGATACCATTATCTGTTATTCCTTTAAAATCCTAAGGCTGATTAACTTAAAATGGTTAATCTTATCCTTTTAAAATTAAGACTCTCTATCTTCAGCATTCAGCGTTTTTTGTCAATGAACAAAGGCTGACTATCGTAACTAAAAGTGTCATTTGCCAAGTTCAAATAGTGCCATCGACTCCAAATGGTGTGTTTGCGGAAACATATCCACCATTGCAATCTTTTTCAGTGTGTAACCTTGTTTTAAAATCACTTCGCTATCACGCGCTAAACTTGCAGGATTACACGATACATAAACCAATGCTTGCGGCTTTAATTTTTTAAGTGACAACATACTCTCATAGGCACCAGCTCTTGCAGGATCGATCAGCATCTTGTCGACTTTTCCCAACCATGGCTGTTGTGACAAATCGGCACTTAAATCTGCATGGTAAAAAGACACTTTATCTAGCGCAGCCCCTTTAGCATTAATCGTGGCCTGCTCAACCATTGCCGGCACACCTTCAACACCTATAACTTCAGCGCCACTTTTAGCGAGGGGCAAACTGAAATTACCAATCCCACAGAACAGGTCAAGCACTCGCTCATCGGCTTGTGGTGCTAGCCAATCCACCGCTTGTTTAACCATTGATTGGTTGACCGATGCATTGACCTGAATAAAGTTACCCGCTGAAAATTTAAGCTCCGCATCACTATCATTAAAGCCATAAAAAGGCTGCAGTCCGTGACCACTTAAATGCTCGGTGTTGGCATCATCATCTTGTAGCAATATATTAAGCGAGTGGCTTGTACCAAACTCGCCTAAACGTAGGCGATCTTTATCCGATAGCACTTTAGTGACTCGCAGCACCACAAAGATACCATTATCAGCCAGTGTGAGTTCAACATGGCCGAGCGCTTTTTTACCACTTAATTGATTAAGTAGGAAAGCCAGTTCTGGGATCAAAGCTGACAGTGGTTTAGCCAACACTGCACAAGATTGGATCTCAACCACATCACTGCTACTGCTTGCACGGAAACCTAAACTAATGTGCTTGGTTTTTTTATCAAACCAGGTCGCTAGACGAGCACGTCTGCGATAGTGCCACGGCGAATCGCTTATGGTTTCGCATATTTGGCTTGCCGTTGTTTGAGCAAATTTAGCCACTAACTCATGTAACGCTTTCGCTTTATGTGCGCGCTGTGACTCGACATTAAGGTGCTGGAGATCACAGCCACCACACTTTTCATAATGAGCACATAATGGTTGAACACGTTCACTCGAAGCAGTTTCCACTTTGAGTAATTTAGCTCTAGAAAACTTCTTCTTCTGCTCAGTCAGTTGTACCTGCACGGTTTCGCCTGGCAATGCACCATTGATAAACACAATCTTGCCTTGATGGTGAGCGATACCTGCGCCAAGGTGATCTAACTGAGTAACATTCAAAGATAACTTTGACGATAATTGTTTAGATCTATTTGGTTTTGCTTTAAAAAATTGTGCCATTTTACTCTCTAAATAGATAAAAAAACTGGCCAACACAGGCTGTTACTGGCAGTCTATCGAATACTCACACTATATTTATCGGTAACGCAATCATCTCATGAATGAAGCCAACAATATGACCAAATACAGCCTACGTTCATGGGTTCTGGTATTGGCGTTAGCTCCAACTATTTTAGTGGGTATTTTATTGGGCAGCTATTTTACCATAAATAGATTCTATGAACTTGAAGAAACGCTCATCGATCAGGCGAGCAATATTATCGAACCACTGGCGATTGCAGCAGAGGTAGGTTTAGACAGTAAAGATTTTGAAACCACCAAGCGATTAATCACTGCCGCTCAGCTCAATAAAGCCTCTTTAGTACAATTCATTGCCATTTTTGACGTCAATAACCGTGTTGTGGTCACCTCGCATCATTACAAAAATCATGAAGTCATGCGCTATGACAAGCCATTAAGCTCAATGCTAAGAACCGAACTTGAGCAAGTTGGCGACAGTATGATTTTACGCAGCCCTATTTTTAATAATAGTGCCATCAAGCCTATCGATACCTTTGATGAGAACAACCAGCGCATTGAGCCTGAGGTAATAAAATTAGGCTACATATCAATATTGATCAACAAAGAGAACGCTCTGCTTGAGCAACATCGTGCGGCTGTTGCAGCGTTTATTATTGTGTTAATAGGAGTTCAACTAAACCTTTTCTTTACTTTTAGACTGGTGAAAAACGTCACCCAACCCATTACTGAAATGGTACGAGTTGTCGCCAAAATTCGAGAAGGTAAACTGGATACTCGCCTAACAGGCAATTTGATTGGTGAACTCGATCTCCTCAAACGCGGTATTAATGCCATGGCTGGCTCTTTGTCTGAATATCATGACGAGATGCAGCAAAATATTGACCAAGCCACATCGGATCTACGTGAAACATTAGAGCAGATTGAGATCCAAAACGTCGAATTAGATATGGCCAAAAAGCGTGCGTTAGAGGCCAGTCGGATAAAATCCGAATTCCTTGCCAATATGTCGCATGAGTTACGTACCCCACTTAATGGTGTGATTGGTTTTGCTAAACAACTGTTGAAAACACCACTGCACTCAAGCCAGCAAGACTACATTCGCACAATTGAGCGCAGTGCAACAAATCTATTGAGTATCATTAACGATATCTTAGATTTTTCAAAACTCGAAGCCGGTAAAATGGTGTTAGAAAACATGCCATTCTCGCTGCGGGAGATCATCGAAGAAACGGTGACGATGCTCTCTAGTGGTGCCAGAGAAAAAGAGATCGAACTGGTGATCGATGTTGATCCACGTATCCCAGAGGATGTCACTGGCGATGCAATGCGTTTTAGCCAAATTATTACTAACTTAGTGGGTAATGCCGTTAAGTTTACTGACAGTGGTAGCGTACAGCTAAAAATGCAACTCGAGGAGATAGCTAACGGTAAAGTGCATGTCCGCACAGAAGTCATCGATACTGGTATCGGTATCGACTCCGAAAAGTTAGCCTCTTTATTCCAAGCTTTCGGTCAAGCCGACTCTTCCATCTCACGGCGCTTTGGTGGAACAGGTTTAGGGCTTGTAATCACCAAGCGTTTGGTTAATCGAATGGGCGGCCAAATTGGTTGCAACTCGGAACCACAACAAGGCTCAACCTTTTGGTTCTCTTTACCGCTAAATTTAAGCCAATACCCTATTAGTGATACCTTACCAATAGGCACGCTAAAAAATAAGAGCATTCTATTATTCGAGCCAAACCCATTATCACATCACGCTATTGAACGAATGCTATTACGTTGGGGATTAAAGGTCACCAATGCTGCGACTAGCAAACAATTAGAATTTATTGTCACTCAGTCAAGTCACTTGTTCGACTATGGCCTGTTTAGCTGCAAAGGCTTGGCGGCTTCAGATAGCGCAGCCGAATTACTAAAGGTGACGAAACCTAAGATCAACTACCTAATGTTGATCACCAATTGTGTCGAAAGCGAAGAGGTATTCTCTCAACTTCGCCCTTACATCGATAAGCAACTCACTATGCCTATCGGAGAGAAAAGGCTGTCTAGTAGCTTAATAGATCCGCAATCAAGCTTAGAAGCTGAAGCTTTGCCACTGCCGATGCCATTTACGACTCCCGAAGCAAAGGAGAACTTAACGGTACTCGCTGTTGACGACAATCCAGCCAATTTGAAGCTAATTGACACCCTACTTAAGGAACTAGTAACTCAAGTTCATATAGCTGACAACGGTGATGCAGCCGTACAGCTGGCAAAGCAGCGCAGCTTTGACCTCATCTTTATGGATATACAGATGCCGGGTACCGACGGTATTAGTGCCACTAAACAGATAAGACAAAACTCAGCCAACCGTAACACCCCAATCATTGCGGTTACCGCACATGCTATTGCCGAAGAGCGTGAACGCATATCCTCAAGCGGGATGGACGGTTATCTGCCTAAACCTATTGATGAAACAGCGCTTAAAGATGTTATTCACAAATGGAAGAACAAACCTAAGTTCACTCATTTTGACCAACGCACCCTAAACTGGGAGCTATGTTTGACCCAGGCGAATAATAAGCCAGACTTAGCACTCGATATGCTTAAGATGCTATTAAAATCGTTGCCTGAGTCGGTTGAGCATATAAATAGTGCGCTGGCGAGCTTCGATCAACAAGGCATGTTGACCTGTATACACAAGCTACACGGAGCCAGTTGTTATTGCGGCGTGCCGACTACACAACAACTTTGCCAAGAGATTGAATCAGGATTGAAGAAAGGTATTGCAGTAGAAGACGTAGAACCTGAAATCCTTGAGTTACTTGATGAGTTAACTAAGGTAGAATCAGCGGCTAATCAAGTGATCACCCAGCTATCAGTGGATGTAAAAGATGACAAATAAGACGGGCTTTTTTCAACGCCTTAAAGGGCTAACGCTAGCACAAAAGAAACTTTTTGCTATTGCACTCTGTCAACGTATGCTGCCCAATTATCAGCTTTTTTCTGAAGTGTGTGAATTTGGCAACCCCAAAGTACTCGATACACTGCTAAACCTACTTTGGCAGTCTATGTATGACAATAAGCTTAAGCTAAACATTGAGCTACAAATGGAACGTATTGAAGAGAATACTCCAGAGCCCGCTGATTTTGACGTCTATGGCGTTTATCCTGCAATGGACGCAGCGGTAGCATTGACCTCTTTACTCAGTGCATTAGAGAGCAAAGTAGAGGAAGATATTACCAATATCAGTAAGTTATCATCAGCTACAGTTGCCAACTATATTGAAGCGACCTGCGAGCAAGAGTTTGATAAAGAATCTGAATTAGATGACTATATTTTCAACCATGAAGTAATGGTTGAAGAAAAAGAGATGCAAGCAATCCTTCTACAAGCAATCGAAGAAAACCCTTTCCTAAAGGCCGACTTCGTCAAAGAGTTACGCCGCGAAATAGTCACCGTTGGCATTTCAAATATCGGCATTAGCCACACAGAAGCTTAAACAAAAAACAATACTAAAAAGCCGTTCACTGAACGGCTTTTTTATTGTTCGCTGTTATTTTTAATCAGCCTATTTGCTTTCCATCGAGAATAGCTGCTCCGCTTTCGAATGCATGAACTCGATAAACAGCTTTACCTTCAATGGCTGATGACTACGCTGATGATATAAGATCGAGATCCTTCTTTTTTCACCAATCCACTCAGGCAACAAGCTCTGTAGCTGACCAGAGTTGAGCTCATTTTTTACAAACAGTGCTGGGCCATACAGTATTCCACCATTATCCACAGCCGCTCTGACTGCACCATTGAGCTCACTCAATGTTAACTTAGCGGGTCCATCATAGTAAAAGCTCTCTCCTGATGGGTGCTTAAGTGTCCAGTTAAAAAGTGGCCACACTTTTATCAGTGCATGATTGTCCAGTTCGCTAGGGTGAGTAAAAGGAGCTGCACTTGCAATATAATCAGGCGATGCGAACAGACCGTAGTTAAGCACGCCAAGAGAGCTTGAGATCCAAGAGGAATCCGGCTGAGTACCTCCAACAATCGCAACATCAACGCCTTCATCAATCAAATCAATCACGTTATTGTTTTGCACAATATGCAACTGAATATCAGGGTACTTCTCACAAAACTCATTAATAGCATGGATGAATATCATCGAGATAATTGATACAGGCGCTGCAATTCTAAGTGTACCTTCAGGCCTATCGACCGCTGCGCCACGAATGCTATCAAACTGAGACACAATAGCTTGATACTGCCGAAACAGTGCTATCCCCTCCTCGGTTAAACGTAGCTTACGTGTATTACGCATTAACAGTTGTTTATCGAGCAGTGTTTCCAATTTTGTCAGTTTACGACTCACAGTTGCAATTGGCATCTCAAGCTCTTTCGCAGCTTGAGAAAAGCTTCCCGCATTAACTAGGTGAACGAATTGGTAGATCAGCTGTAGTTCCAATCCAAAATTGCTATTCATCGATAAAACCTTAGCGTTTAAAACAAAAAGTGACGAGCGGCTACGACCTAAGGTCAATAGTATACCAAAGAGCAACTATGATAGTGTTCTAGCTCAATGTTAAGCGTAATTAACGTATATTACTCCAAGTGAATAGAGAACAGCATGCCAGCAGTATTGACGCCGCTCCTCGCCGTATTTGGCATTATGTTGATTGGAACTTTGGTACAGAAAACAAAGCTATTACCGTTTGAGACTGACCAAGTATTAAACCAATATGTTTACTATATTGCGTTTCCGGCCATCATGCTTATCACGCTGGCACAAACACCTATCAGTGACATTCTCCACTGGGGCTATATTGCAGGTTTTAGCGTTGCGATGCTAATGAGCTATGCAATAACATTAGTCATCTCATTGCTTGTAAGCCCAACAAAAAAAGCCGTCGCAACCATGCGAGCACTTAATGCCACCTTTGGTAATACCGCTTTTATTGGTATGCCACTGATGGCAATACTGTTTCCTGGCAACCAAATGGCGTTAGCTGCCGCTGCTATTGCCAGCCTATTATCGGTGATAATTTTCGCTACTGCGTTAGTCTCTTTAGAAGTCATCAATAACAATCAAATTTCAGCAGTAAAAGTCGTGACTCTCGCCTTAATTAAAAACCCTATCGTTGTCGGCAGTTTTATTGGAATAAGCCTATCGGCGTTAGCAATAACATTGCCAGATAGTCTGGCGCTTATTATTCACCAACTCGGTATGACATCGAGCCCTTGTGCACTATTTGCCATCGGTATGGTATTAGCTAAATCTGGGCAACACCAAACATCAAAGCAGCTTATAAACTATCAGCAGTTAAGTGATATCAGCGCAGTCAACATGATAAAGCTATTCATACAGCCTTTTATAACCTACTTACTGATGACAAGCTTACAAGTGGAACCACAGTTAATTTCGATGGGCGTGATGCTTGCAGCCCTGCCAACTGCAGCAAGTGTTTACTTACTCGCTCAGCGTTACCAGACTCAAGTGATCACTAGCGCTCAAGGCATACTATTTGGAACACTTGTCACTTTTATTAGCTTGCCCTTATTAGAAGCGTTCTTATTAGGTTAAAACAAAATAACCTTCATTTATTATCGCTACCACAACGCCTACTAAGTGCAGTGTCATCAACTAGAATAATATTTAACGATAATGACGATTCAGTCTCCATCTAAATGAGACTTAAGCACCAACTAACAAAAATCAAACTAAATTAACAACTTAAAATATCACAGACTAAACATTGCTTGATTTAGCAACAAATGGTTTACTGTATAGAAAAACAGTATATACTGTTTATCAATACAGTGTTTTGGATAGGACATCACTATGCTTTGCCAACTCAGCATTAACAATTTTGCTATTGTGCGTTTTTTAGAACTCGATTTTAAAGCCGGAATGACCAGTATTACCGGTGAAACGGGTGCAGGTAAATCTATTGCGATTGATGCATTAGGCCTATGCCTGGGCAATCGAGCTGACGCCAATACTATTAGGCCCGGTGCCACAAAAGCTGAGGTTAGTGCTCGCTTCTCCCTATCTGATATCCCTCTGGCTAAACGCTGGTTAGAGGATCATGATCTCGAACTAGACAATGAGTGTATCTTAAGACGTACGATTAACAGTGATGGCCGTTCTCGTGCATACATTAATGGTAATCCAGTACCACTAGCCCAAATTAAATCTCTAGGGCAGCTGCTTATCGGGATCCATGGCCAACATGCTCACCATGCAATGCTAAAAAGTGAGCACCAGCTTACATTGCTCGATAGCTATGCCAACCATAAAATGCTGCTTGAGTCGGTCTCCGCCAGTTATCACCGCTGTAAAACGATAGAGAAAGAACTGCAGCAGTTAGAGCTTGCTCAACACGAAAGGTTAGCACGTAAGCAATTACTGCAATACCAGGTGGAAGAGCTTAACGAGTTTGCCATTAGCGAAGGTGAATTTGAGACCATTGAGGCGGAACATAAAAAGCTTGCCAATAGCACGGCATTAATAGAGTTATGCCGCAGCCAATTACATATTTTGCAAGAAAATGATCAAGGCAGTGTTGAGTCCCTACTCAATACCTCTATCAGCCAAGGGCAAGATTTAGAGAGTTATGATGCAGAGCTTGGTAGCGTCGTTGCCATGCTAAATGAGGCGCTGATCCAAGTACAGGAATCCAGTAGCGAACTTGAGCGTTATCTAGACGGCTTAGAGTTAGATCCTGAATACTTTGAGCAGTTGGAGTTACGCATTTCTAAGGCACTGCAATTAGCGCGCAAGCACCATGTCAATGCCGCGGAGCTATATGCTCATCATCAAGCCCTATTAACAGAGCTTAATGATTTAGACTCCGATGAAGATAAACTTGATGAAATCCGTAATCAACTTAATAACAGTCAACAAGCCTATTTAAACCATGCAAAAAAGCTAAGCCAAAGCCGCAGCCGCTATGCGAAAGAGCTTGATAAAAAGGTTACCCAATCGATACATGAACTCAGTATGCCAAAGGGTAAGTTCAGCATTGCGGTCAGCTTTAATGAAAGCGTAATTAGCCCCCATGGCTGTGATGGAATAGAATTTTTAGTCACCACCAATCCCGGACAGCCGTTACAACCAATAGCGAAAGTTGCCTCTGGTGGTGAGCTATCTCGTATTGGGCTAGGTATTCAAGTGATAACAGCGAAGAAAGTAGCAACACCGACACTAATTTTTGATGAAGTTGATGTAGGGATATCAGGCCCAACAGCGGCGGTTGTTGGCCGAATGCTGCGCAGCCTAGGTGAGTCCACACAAGTATTTTGTGTCACCCATTTACCACAAGTTGCTGGTAACGGTCATCAACATATGTTTGTAAACAAAAGCAGCAAAGCAGGAAAGACAGAAACCTCGATGGTGCAGTTAGATAAAGAGCAACGCGTTGAAGAGCTGGCGCGCTTATTAGGCGGCGATACCATCACTAGCAACACCTTGGCTAACGCTAAAGAGCTACTGCTAAGCTAGGTGTTATTGAGCTCAGTTGCAGGGTAAGACAATAAAAAAG
>NZ_JBFRIY010000002.1:31588-73915 GCF_041468565.1 Shewanella sp. 10N.286.54.B9 | reverse complement strand
CTTTTTTATTGTCTTACCCTTGATTAAATCAAGTAGTAAGCGGCAACTTGCAAACAGATCAGCGAGAATATACCCGCTAGCACATCATCAATCATGATACCGAATCCGCCATGTACTTTGGCATCAAGCCAGCGGATAGGCCAAGGTTTCAAAATATCGAAAAAGCGGAACAACACAAAGCCAGCTAACAACCATTGCCAACCAGCTGGGGCTGCAATCATGGTAATGAGTAAACCTGCTATTTCATCCCATACAATCGCGCCATGGTCATGAACGCCCATATCTTTGGCCGCTTTGTCGCAGATATAAAACCCAATTAACACACTAAATAATGTCAGCCCTATGTACCAAGGCAAGCTTAATGGCGCCATAAACAAAAATACAGGGATCGCGGCGATAGTGCCGAACGTTCCAGGTGCTTTTGCTGCTAAACCTGAGCCAAAACCCAATGCCAAAAAATGAATTGGGTTCTTAAGGGAAAGCTTAGCCACCGCTTTATCTTTTGAGAGTAAATCCATCAATTAAAATGCTCAAATCCAAGGTTAATCGGTTCAAATGGCTGGTTATCTAATAACAAGTTTAGCTTACCGCCAGTGCACACTTGACCAATTTGAGTAAACTTGACACCGGTTTCAGCCAATGCAATTTCTAATGCGCCTTTTTGCGCCTCAGAAACAGTAAAGAGTAACTCATAATCTTCTCCGCCAGTTAAAGCGTAACTCAATGCCATCTCTTCAGTGACATTGGCTTTCAATTCTTTAGATAAAGGCAGTTTATCGACGTTGACCATAGCACCAATATTAGAAGCTTTTAGTACATGCTGTATATCAGAGACTAAGCCATCAGAAATATCGATAGCACTGGATGCTAAAGTCCGTAACGCTTGTCCAGCAAGCACCCTTGGAGTCGGTCGATAATGGCGATTAATAAGATACTCTCTATCAGCCTCATTGCATTGTGCTTTGCCCCGCAGCAGATCCAAGCCTAATGCTGAATCGCCTAAGGTACCCGTAACATAGATCCAGTCACCGTTTTTTGCACCACTGCGTGTCAGACCTGTGTGCTTAGGTACTTGGCCATTGATCGTAATGGTGATTGAGCGAGGCCCGCGAGTCGTATCACCACCCACTAATGCAACACCGTAATACTCAGCAATTTCAAACATACCGGTACTAAAATCAGCAAGCCAGTTCTCATCGACTTCAGGTAGCGTTAGCGCCAGCGTCATCCAAGCAGGTTCAGCCCCCATAGAGGCAAGATCTGACAAGTTAACCGCTAACGATTTATACCCCAATGCATTAGCAGGCATATCAGGGAAAAAGTGTACGTTTTCCACTAGCGTGTCACAAGATATCGCTACAGACTTGTTAACAGCAGGCTCAACAATGGCACAATCATCGCCTATACCAACGGCCACGTCTTTTCGAGACTGGGCGCGCCCAGTAAAATAGCTTTCGATTAACTGAAATTCTTTCACAATACCAATCACAATTTAAAAGTGGACTGAAGAAAAAAGGGAGCCAAATAGCCTGTGGTTACCAAGGCTATTCCGCTGTGCTTACCCTGCATAGCTGTGGGCATGCAGCAAAGACTCTCTTTTAGCCATACAAAAACGGCATCCGAAGATGCCGTTTTGACTATTTAGTTCTTGCTACTAGCTTATCCAGAATACCGTTAACGAACTTATGTCCATCTTCAGCGCCGAATGCTTTGGCAAGCTCGATAGCTTCGTTAATCGCTACCTTATATGGAACGTCTTTACGGAAAGTTAATTCATACGTCGCTAGGCGTACAATCGCTTTCTCGACAGGATCAACTTCATCCATAGGACGAACCAAAAATGGAGTGATAAGCTCATCCAATTGGCTTTTCTTTGTTGCGACGCCACCTAATAACTCACGAAAGTAAGCTATATCGACACCATCAACATTCTGTTCAGTTAGAAACTCATGCTCAACATCAGCAATATTGTTGCCACTTAGCTGCCAAGAGTATATGGCCTGAACCGCTAAACGACGTGCCTTTCGGCGCTCTGAAGGCTTCATTAAATTGTCCTAAATTACAGCTGTTCTTCAAGTGCTTGCAAAACGTTAACCATCTCTAGCAGACCCAAAGCAGCTTCGCCGCCTTTGTTACCTGCTTTAGTACCTGAACGCTCAATAGCTTGTTCAATGGTATCTGTAGTTAAAACGCCGAATGAAACAGGAATATCATACTCAAGTGCAACTTGAGCTAACCCTTTATTACATTCGCCTGCAACCAGATCAAAATGAGGTGTACCACCACGGATAACCGCACCAAGTGAGATTATGCCGTCAAATTTTCCGCTTGCCGCAACACGACGGGCAGCAAGTGGCAGTTCAACAGCGCCTGGGACTTTAATTACAGTGATATTGTCATCTGCAACCTGACCAAAACGCTTTAGAGTGTCTACCGCACCATCAAGCAAACTCTCAACAACAAAGCTGTTGAAACGTGAAACTACAATCGCAATTTTTGCGTTTTTCGATTCGATATTACCTTGAACTACGTTCATTTGTCTTACCTAAATTAGCTTAATGACCCAGCATGGGGGCGGAAGAGGCGGTATGATACCACAGCCACTTACGCTGATCCCTATGCAATTTATAAGAAAAGAGTGAAATTACACCTAGGACGATAATAATCGCCACCAGTAAAATTTATTCTGCTATATATTCAGTAACTTCCAAACCAAAGCCTGAGAGTGAATGATAACGCTTTGGTGAACTAAGCAGACGCATAGACGTTACACCAACGTTAGCAAGAATTTGTGAACCAACACCGACTTGGCGAGATGTCCCTTGCCACTTAGCGGCAACAGGAGCACTGCCGTTATCTTCAGCTTCGAATGCTTTAACTTTAGCCAAAATATCACTGCTATGCTCTTGGTGACCAAGCAACACAAGTACACCACCTTCATCACCAATACGCTGCATTGCCTTCTCTAACGGCCAGCTACGTTGCTGATCACGCTCAGAGTGCAATAAGTCGTTAAAGGTATTTTGAAGGTGAACACGAACCAGAGCATTCTCGGTAACAGGACCTTTAACTAACACGTAATGTAATTGGTTATCGATAGTGTCACGAAAAGTGAGCATATCAAATTCGCCAAAACGAGTAGGAAGTTTACACTGTGCTTCACGCACAACACTGGTCTCTTTAGTATTGCGGTACTCAATTAAGTCAGCAATGGTGCCCATCTTTAAACCGTGCTTTTCAGCAAAGATTTCAAGATCGGGGCGACGCGCCATTGTGCCGTCGTCGTTTAGAATTTCAACAATCACTGATGATGCTTCAAAACCTGCAAGCCTTGCCAAATCACAGCCAGCTTCAGTGTGACCAGCGCGAATAAGCACGCCGCCCTCTTGCGCCATCAATGGAAAAATATGACCTGGCTGAACAATATCAGCTGGTTTGGCATCTTTACCGACAGCAGCTTTAACCGTCACAGCTCGATCTTGCGCTGATATACCGGTTGTTACGCCCTCTGCCGCTTCAATTGACACGGTAAAGTTAGTTGAAAACTGTGCATTATTGTTTGTCACCATCAACGGAAGATTTAACTGCTGGCAGCGTTCTTTGGTTAACGTCTGGCAAATAAGACCTCGACCAAAGGTGGCCATAAAATTAACGGCCTCAGGCGTCACCATGTCAGCAGCCATAATAAGGTCGCCTTCATTTTCTCTGTCTTCATCATCCATTAAGATAACCATCTTGCCCAGACGAATATCTTCAATGATCTCTTCTATACTATGTAACGCCATGTTTATACCTTTATTTTTTGTATTACTGCGTTAGCTGAGGTCGCTAATCAATAAGCCGCTTGCGGCACAGCAGTAAATAAATGTAATGTTTATTTTGTAGGATTTTCTAATGACAAATTCTATCGTTAAAATAGTCTTAAGCCAGTTTTTATCTTAAAAACCCTGAGCGAGCTAACAGATCCATAGTAACTTCTGACTTCGGTTGCTCTGCTTGCTGCTCTGATGAATAGCTCATCAACCTTTCTAAGTGGCGGGCAATAAGATCAACTTCAATATTGACGCTATCCCCCGCTTTCAAATTTATTAACGTTGTTTCGCCTGCGGTATGAGGCACTATGGTCAATCTAAAACGATGCCCTTGCACTTCATTAACTGTCAAGCTGACACCATCGATTGTAATCGAACCTTTATGGGCTATATAGCGCCCGAGTTCAGCAGGAGGCGTCAGCCAAAACTCTATGGCTTGGCCTCGTACTTGTCTATCATCAACATGAGCGATGCCATCAACATGGCCGCTAACCATATGCCCACCAAGGCGGGTTGTCGGAGTAACCGCTTTCTCTAGGTTTACAGCAGTACCAACGGCGTAATGAGCAAAGCCTGTTAAGCTAACCGTTTCGGCAGAAATATCGGCAACATAACCATCAGCTAGACGCTCAACAACGGTTAAACACACACCATTGGTGGCAATACTATCGCCTAGCTTTACATCTAACAGATCAAGCTTGCCACTTGCGACGGTTAATCTAATGTCATCACCACGGCGTTCTACTTTGCGCAGATGGCCTACTGATTCAATAATTCCAGTAAACATAAAGTTAGTTACTCATTCTTAATGTTAAGCGGGTATCTTTACCCACTTTTCGTTCATCTATTACATCAATAGTTGGGATTTCGGACATTTTCTCGAAATCGGGGAGCGTGAGTAGATCTCTACCGCCAGCGCCGAGTATTTTCATCGCTTGATACAAAATTATCTCATCGGCAGCATGGTTCGCTACAAACGCACCAGCAAGCGTCGCTCCAGCCTCTACGAGCACTGAATTACAGCTTTTACCTAACAGAGAGAGTAGAGCTTTAAGATCCACTCGATTATCTGTAGCAGGCAACACTTGGTGGCTCACATGAGCAGGCCATGCAGACTTCACCGATTCGGGATAGTCACAGGTACTAACAAGCAATATTGGGCTAGTAATACTAAACATATTCAACGTAGCACCCAGTCTAGCCTGGCTATCTAATATTACACGTAAAGGCTGATGCACTTCTGCTGGTGCGATCTCATTTGCTAAAGAACCCAACTCACTGTGGCGGACATTTAAACTAGGGTTATCTGCGAGGACAGTTTCTACGCCAGTGATCAAAGCGCAATGTCTGGCACGAATTCGCTGCACATCCCTTCTCGCTTCAGCACCTGTAATCCATTTTGATTCGCCGTTAGATAACGCCGTTTTACCATCAAGGCTAGCGGCTAACTTAACGGTTACCCAAGGTAAGCCTTGCTCCATACGCTTTAAAAAACCAAGATTAACCTGCTTGGCAGCATCGGTTAGTAAACCAACATCAACCTCAATTCCAGCCTCTTGCAACATGGTGATACCACGACCTGAAACTTGCGGATTAGGATCTGTAACCGCTACGACAACTCGGCTCACTCCAGCATCAATTAATGCTTTAGCACAGGGTGGGGTTCGTCCGTAATGACTGCAAGGTTCAAGAGTCACGTAGGCGGTAGCACCTTTGGCGTCATCACCCGCCATATTAAGCGCGTATACTTCAGCATGTGGCCCACCAGCGCGAATATGATACCCCTCGCCGATAATCACACTATCTTTAACAATGACGCTGCCAACACATGGGTTGGGTCTGGTGGTATAGAGTCCTTTTTGAGCTAATTCAATAGCTAGGCTCATCATTTGATTGTCTTCAGTTGACCACATAATGTAGCGAGTTCCGATTAATCAATTAGGGAATAAATAGATATGATTATTTCTGTAAGTTGGCGATTGCTTCACCAAACTCCGACACATCTTCAAACGCACGATAAACCGATGCAAAACGGATATAAGCTACTTTATCGAGATTAACCAATTGGTCCATCATTAGGTTACCAATCATCTCTGATTTGACTTCACGTTCGCCAGTCGCTCGTAGCGTCGATTTAATCTTAGTTAAAGACTGCTCAATCTGATCCATCGACACTGGTCTTTTCTCTACCGCTCTAAGCATGCCACCACGGAGTTTTTCTTCATCGAAAGGCTGTCGACTTCCGTCTTGCTTCACCACTCGCGGCATAACAAGTTCTGCGCCTTCAAACGTGGTATAACGCTCATGGCACTGTACACACTCTCTACGACGACGTACTTGATGACCATCAGCGACAAGTCGCGAGTCAATCACTTTAGTGTCTGTTGCGCTGCAAAATGGACAATGCATCTGGCCTCCGGTCAGTTAATAAGTGGAACAAAATACCTGTATCAAATTTGGCTGAAATACCAACAAAAATGGCCGCATAAATGCGGCCATTAAAGTTTACCTGATTTAACGCTTAAGGTTAACCGTAAACAGGGAACTTAGCGCATAATTCAAGAACCTGCGCTTTCACTCGTTCGCTAACTGCAAGATCGGTAATGTCATCGAGGACATCACACATCCAATTAGTCAGTAATACTGATTCTTGCTCACCAAAACCACGACGAGTAATTGCTGGAGAACCAATACGCAAACCAGATGTTACAAACGGTGAGCGTGGGTCATTCGGTACTGAGTTTTTGTTAACGGTGATATTTGCGTTACCCAGTGCAGCGTCAGCATCTTTACCAGTAATATCTTTGCTGATTAAATCGAGCAAGAACAAATGGTTGTCTGTACCGCCAGAAACTACATCATAGCCACGCTCAATGAAAGTGCGTGCCATTGCTTTAGCATTAACAACAACTTGCTCTTGATAAGTGGTGAATTCAGGGTCAAGTGCTTCTTTAAATGCAACCGCTTTAGCAGCGATAACATGCATTAAAGGACCACCTTGGCCACCAGGGAATACTGCAGAGTTAAGCTTCTTGTATATCGCTTCGTCATTAATGGCTGATAAGATCAAACCGCCACGTGGGCCCGCCAATGTCTTATGCGTTGTGGTTGTCACAACATGCGCATGCGGCAATGGGTTTGGATAGATACCTGCAGCAACAAGACCTGCAACGTGAGCCATATCGACAAATAAGTAAGCACCTACTTTATCTGCGATTTCACGGAACTTGCCCCAATCAACGATACCTGAGTATGCACTGAAACCTGCAATAATCATTTTAGGCTTATGTTCAACAGCTAAGCGCTCAACTTCAGCGTAATCTATTTTGCCGGTTGATTCGTCAATACCGTACTGAACAGCGTTATATAACTTGCCAGAAAAGCTAACGTGAGAACCATGAGTCAAATGGCCACCATGAGCGAGGCTCATACCTAGAACCGTATCACCACCTTGTAGAAGTGCCATGAATACAGCTGCGTTAGCTTGTGAGCCTGAGTGTGGTTGTACGTTTGCGTACGTTGCACCAAACAACTCTTTTGCGCGTGAAATCGCTAACTCTTCAACGATATCAACATGCTCACAACCGCCATAATAACGCTTGCCTGGGTAGCCTTCGGCGTACTTGTTAGTAAGCTGAGTGCCTTGTGCTTCAATAACGCGAGGACTTGTATAGTTTTCTGAAGCAATGAGTTCGATGTGCTCTTCTTGACGACGAGTTTCATCTTCAATCGCTGCAAACAGTTGTGGATCGTAATCCGCGATATTCATGTCTTTTTTCAGCATTATTCACTCCAGCTGTAAATTCTTATAGTAGGGTTGCGCGGTATGATACAGCGCAATTGATCACAATCCCAGCATTAGAAACATGAAATTACTTGCATTTAAAGCTGAGAGGCGTTTAAGGGGGCTAAAATAGTAAACATGAACAGCGTCAGCAACTGTATTACATAGCAAAAATACCTTTACCCTATCTATTCATTACCTTGCAGTGTAATCACAGAAAACTCTGTTCTAAAAATTAGCCGATTAATACCTGTTAAGTCATTTCAGTATGCTTGCAAAGAACCCGTTACTCTCCAGTTAATATCCAAGTAGCACGGCTATATTTAGTATTTATAAGCAAGCTTCAAACTCGTGCGATTTTCACTATCATCATTTCGAAACGAAATAGACGAATTATCAATACCGACCAGCTTACCAGTGCGGTCAATCCGTTCGTAATGCACACTGAGATCAAAGTTTTTCGTAATAGGAACATCTAAGTAAACCTCATAACGATCCCGTGCATCCTTGAAATCTAAATCGCTCTTATTTGGGTTCCAATCACTGCTACGGTTAAACTCTTTATCATCAATCGAGTCCCAACGTTGCGAGGTCACTTTTAACCCTAAGAGTAACTCTCTGTAACTGGCTTCAAATTTGACTTTTGCGGTATGCCCCAAGCCATAAGCATATCCCCCTTCCCATAGTACTGACTTCGTCCCCCAAAACTGTCCCCCTGCGGCACGATAGCTAGCATCCGCAAACGGCTTAACCATACTAAAATCACCAAATATATCGCCGCGGATACTGATAGCAAAATCAGCATTTTCCCACTCGCTTCCAATCGACAAACCAATCACATTTATCGCGGCAAAAAAGTCCTCTTCATCTTCCTGGCCTAAACTTGAATACTCTATCCCCATCGAAGGGCCAACAAACCAGCTATGTCCCCATGACTCACGCGAACCAGCGACGGGGGCAACCTCTTGCGTATAACCGCCTAGAAAAAGTGAGGAGGACAACTGCCAATCTTCTATCCCTTCTTGAGAGATCCCCATCTCCATATTGAGTTCAACCTGACTTGGGGTTCCTGAAAGCGCATCATATTGCCCCTGTATGCTATCAATACTGGCATCGACTCCGAGTAACACCGTCGTCGTTGAAATCTCTTCAGCCTCTTTTGTTGAATGAAGCACGCCAGTGTATATATCGAATCTATCTTGCGCTTTTTGCCTATCAAAACGATTGGGGCTGTTATAACCAAACCAACCGCGTATTGCACGCGAAGGGTTAAACACTGCAGCAAAGGTTGCTGGCATCCAGCCTTCTTTGGTATCAAGCATCTCGCCCAATTGAAAAAAACTTTCTCCCAATACTGAACCGCCAAATGTAGTCACAATCTGGTCATTAATGCTGACAACCTCTTTGTACTCAGCAAATACTTCCCATATTCCAGATGCTATAAAATTACCAAGCATAGACTCGTAATAGTTGAAGTTATAGTTACGAAAAGCTTGGTGGTATAGCGCGCCAGCATAAGCATGGCCCCAATTCATACCAATTTCGTTATCATCTAACTTCCAAGTTTCGGTAGTGATGATACGGTCAACAAAATACCGTCCAGTATTTCCCTCAATCTCATAGTCAAAATCTTCCTTCATGCTCTCTTCACCAGATTGATAGAGCACCTCCCCAATAACCAATACCGTGGTTATTTCCGCAAGTGCGCCCCACCAATCCTTTTCAACTAACTGAGGAGGTGTTGATGCGGCGTCGGCAGGTGGAGTATCTGAACTAGCCAAACTGTCAGCCGGCAAGCTAGGAGATGTAGCCGAGGAAAATACCACGCTGCTGGCTTCTAGTGGCAATAATACACTAGGCAAAGCATGCTCAAATGAGCTATCTGACGCAGCCGCATATAGCGGCGCATTGAAAACAAATACTGCAATACACAATACTACGGATTTATCTATGTTCAATTTAATCCCTTAAATAACCAACTCATATCGTTCACATGCGATATGTAGCGCAAACTTTCTAATTTTAAAATCACTACGGTATAGTAGGTCTCATCACACCACGGCGAATGTAACTATTATGTTACATTGGCTTTAACTAAATAACAGCTCTTGCGCTTAATTCAAACCTCATTTAATTCATCAACCATTAAACTAGCTAACAGTTAACGCTCTTCCTGCCAGCTTCCTAGCTTTATCACTATTGCTCTTATTCCACTCAAAGAGGTATTCAACAGTGCTGTGCATTACAAAACTGATATAGCATTGTAATTAAAGTCGCCAGCCTAAATCTAAATGCCTTGATTTAGCCTCTATTCGCGAGCCCGTGTTTAATCCACTCTACACTCTCAATCAACAGCGATTAGACTCTCGTTTATTTCATTTTTCTTGGTAGATAACGGCTGTAAGTTCGGTGACTATTCGAGTAGAATTACCGCCATTCCCAGTCAAAGAGAAATGAAATGGCTCAGTTTGTATACAGCATGCTTAGAGTGGGCAAGATTGTTCCGCCTAAAAAGCAAATTCTAAAAGATATCTCCTTAAGCTTTTTCCCAGGTGCCAAAATTGGTGTCTTGGGCTTAAACGGTTCAGGTAAATCAACTCTGCTTCGCATTATGGCCGGCCTCGATACTGAAATCGAAGGTGAAGCTAGACCGATGCAAGATCTTAAAATTGGTTACTTACCACAAGAACCTAAACTCGATCCGACCCAAACAGTACGCGAAGCGATTGAAGAAGCGGTTTCTGATGCTAAAAACGCACTGGTACGCTTAGATGAGGTTTATGCACTTTACGCTGAACCAGATGCTGATTTCGATGCCCTAGCTAAAGAGCAAGGCCAACTTGAAGCGATTATCCAGTCGCAAGATGCACATAACCTTGATGTGGTATTAGAACGTGCAGCCAATGCACTTCGACTCCCTGATTGGGATGAAAAAATTGAAGTTCTATCTGGTGGTGAAAGACGTCGAGTCGCAATTTGTCGCTTATTACTTGAAAAGCCAGACATGTTACTACTCGATGAACCGACCAACCACTTAGATGCAGAATCTGTCGCTTGGTTAGAACGCTTTTTACAAGAGTATACTGGCACCGTTGTGGCAATTACCCACGATAGATATTTCCTCGATAATGCCGCAGGTTGGATTTTAGAACTCGACCGCGGCGAAGGGATCCCGTGGGAAGGTAACTACTCGTCTTGGTTAGAGCAAAAAGATGCTCGTTTGCAACAAGAGTCTGCTACCCAAAGCGCTCGTCAAAAAACCATTGCCAAAGAGCTAGAGTGGGTACGCCAAGGGTCGAAAGGGCGTCAATCTAAAGGTAAGGCACGTATGGCTCGCTTTGAAGAGCTTAATACCAACGATTACCAAAAGCGTAACGAAACCAACGAGCTATTTATTCCACCAGGGCCACGTTTAGGTGACAAAGTTATTGAGATCAATAACCTGACTAAATCATACGGCGACCGAGTACTGATTGATGATTTAAGCTTTTCAGTCCCTAAAGGTGCAATTGTCGGTATTATCGGTGCCAACGGTGCGGGTAAGTCCACTTTATTCAAGATGATTTCAGGTACTGAGCAACCTGATAGCGGCAGTGTAGAGCTCGGCGAGTCAGTGCAAATAGCTTCAGTTGAGCAGTTCCGCGACTCAATGAACGATAAAAATACGGTATGGCAAGAGATCTCCGACGGCCAAGATATCATGCGGATCAACAACACTGAGATTCCAAGTCGTGCCTATGTTGGCCGTTTTAATTTCCGTGGTGGCGATCAGCAAAAAATTATCGGTACTCTATCGGGCGGTGAACGCAATCGAGTGCATTTGGCTAAGTTATTACAAGCTGGTGGCAACGTATTACTACTCGATGAACCAACCAACGATTTAGATGTTGAAACCTTGCGTGCACTTGAGGAAGCGTTATTAGAGTTCCCAGGTTGTGCCATGGTTATTTCCCATGACCGTTGGTTCTTAGATAGAATTGCGACGCACATTCTTGATTACCGCGACGAAGGAAAGGTTAACTTCTACGAAGGTAACTACACCGAATACTCGACGTGGTTAAAAGATACCTTAGGCACTGATGTTGTTGAGCCACACCGTTTAAAGTACAAGCGAATGACTAAATAGTCATAAGCTCAGTTCATATAAAACAGAGGCTTCGGTCTCTGTTTTTGTTTCTGCCAGCCTATTTGCCACGCCAGTTTTCCGCCAGCCGTCAAATTATTAGCACAACAATGCACAATCTAATTGTATAGTTAATTTAACTGCAGTAATATACTTTATACATTATACCTGCGCCAGTGATTTTCGATGAGTTTTTAGTACATCGAGACCACCTACGTTGGTCATTCAGTGAATAATTTTAAACGGAGTTTTCAGTGAGATACGGTTTAATTCCCCTTGCGGTTATTTGTTTATTCTCAAGCAACTCATTTGCAAAATTAAAAGTGATTACCCCTGCCGAAGAGGGTCTGTTTGAGCAAATTGAAAGCCAATATGATATAGACTCTGAACTGATCTCTGTTAATGATAAATTTTCACAATTAAATAAGCGCTCCTACGATATTCAAGAGTTAAAAGAGAAGATTGCGCTTAATCAAGCACAATACCAAAAGCTTATTGCTCAGCTACCCAACAAAATTTTAGCTAAAAGTAATATGAGTAATTTCTACGCTCAAATAGAAGACAATATCAATTCAACGGCTAACTTAACCCTAAAAACAGAAATAGATACTGCTGCATTAGAACGCCATAGCCTCACTATTCAAGAAGAGTTCGAGACGGTTAATAAGCGTAGATTACAAAAGAGTCAGCAACTGTTTGAGCTAAAAACAGACATAATTAATAGGCTAATCAGCGACCTATCAAAATCGACGAGTAACATGCCTATTAATATTAATGGCTCAACAAAATGTTCTAAGTTTCAATCTATCTCTGATTGTTTGAAAGAATCTAAGAGCCAAATTCTGTCGAGTACCCGCAATAAGTCACCATTTCTGAACGACAAAAGCGTTTTACTTTCTTATCAAGTTGTTGATGCGAATATGAATATGGCAGGCGATCTGCGCTATAACGTTGCAATGGATTTCAAGCCCTCTTATAACAGCAAAATAGATACCGTTTTAAATGAAAAGCTAGGATTACGATCGGCAATGGTGACACTTGTCAGTAACGTGCCGGCAGATTGGTTTATCAATGGTAAAAAAATCGGCTCAGGAAAAGAGTTATTCCATGAAATACCACTAGGAAAACATGGCATCTTGGCGTCATATCAAAATAACGATAAATCCAGCGTTGAGAAGATTGAAGGCAACGGTGTGTTTAGCTATAACTTCAAAGATAACAAGCAGAAAAAAATACTCAAAGTAAGTAATAGTGTTGAACGCTTACCTAGCGTTGAAGTCGCAAAAGGCAGTATTAAACCTAAGAAAAAAGCCAAATTCACTCTGCTCGCCGATAACACCACAATCCCAACACCTGAAAAACAAAAACAGGCAGACACTGAGCCTGAAAAAGGCTATGAGTATTTTATGGGGGTTGCACCGTCATCAAAGCAACAGAATATCGAATTTACTAATGAGCCGACTAATAAATAACTTCGTGCAATAGCCTAGCTTACTAGGGTCTGTTGATCTTTGATGGATGTTTTTGCCGCCGATTAATCGCTACTTTGGCAAGGCGAAGACTATGCGGTTTAGTCATTCACCCCAATTGGCTTCAACGCAGTAAAAATAGCCAAGAATCACGGCCTTTAGGGGTCGTTTCAATGCTTTTATTACAGTGTTATTAGCTTTTCGCTTAGCGAGATGCTTGTACTAAAAGCATTATTCCTTACGGTAAACAATCGAACAAAAAACAAGCTAAAAAGGTAAACGGATCCTAGACATAAAGTCAGTTAGATTAAACGCTATTCACTTCACCGCTGCATTTTCACAACAAAATAACTCTAATTATGAGATGCTAAGCATTAAACCAGTGAATTAACAATAATAAGAGCCAATGCCATGGATGAAAAACTCACTCAAGCTCAAGACAGTCCCTCCTCCCCAACTACTGATCCTGTTGTTACTGAAAAGAAGCCCAAAAAGTTCTTAAATAGCATTAACCACTTCCGTGGCATCGCTATTATTTTCATTGTGATGGCACACTGCTATAGGCCTGCGGGATGGCAAATAGAAACCTTTGCCGATAAAGCTTGGTTTAACTTGATGATGAACGGCACTGTCTTTTTTGTTTTCATTTCAGGGTTTCTGTTTCATCATGTGTTTTATCATCGCTGGGACTACAAAAAGTATATGAAAAGCAAAACAAAGTTTGTTTTTCTGCCCTATTTATTACTATCACTACCATGGATTGTTTGGCACTTAACCGTTGGCACTGAACCGGCATTTCATGTGCTTTATGCTGATATCACAGCACCTGCTCAAGCTGCTAGCTGGTATGTCATCACCGGACGCACTTTAACCGCATACTGGTATATTCCTATGGGAATGATGCTATTTGCGCTATCTCCTTGGGTCATGTATTTGATCAAAAAACAGCAGGTAATGTACTGGGCTTTGGCACTATTAGTCATCGCTATTCTCGTTCATCGACCGATTTCAAACCTCAACGCTATTCAATCACTCGTCTATTTCTTACCCTGTTACTTATTAGGGGTTTGGGGGTCAGCTCATCGCGATAAACTGTTTCCATTCATCGATAAATATTGGTTGTTAATGCTGGTTGCAGCGATTGCACTCGCACTGGTTCAGGCACAATTTTTTGGCGCTGGGGTGCTCAACAAAGCCCCATTCGAAATGACAGTTCCCGATTTAATGTTGCCACAAAAGTTGCTACTGACTCTAGTCATATTGGCACTACTCAATAAGTTTGAACATATCTCGATTGCGCCGTTACAAAAACTGGCTGAAGTCAGTTTTGCCATTTACTTCATCCATCCCTGGCTCACCACGCCATGGTGGATGATATATGACAGCCCAGATCTGTTTGGACTTGCAGGTAAGGGCAATATATTTACCACGTTAATCGTCACCCTCTTAGTCGTTGCTATCTCCTATATGATTGCATTATTAATTAAAAAATTGATGAGTAAGCGCAGCCGTTACCTAATTGGTTGGTAATTGTCCTCTCTAAATTCCGACAATAATAAAAGAAGTAATATAGAAATGATGAATAACATTTTTCGCGCTGTAATACTTGGGCTTGCATTAATTAGCACTGTAGTGATTTCAAGTGACAAGGGGGAGTTTGACGGTCCTTATGTAATAACACCTGCATCATCAAGCCAAAGTACCGCTTACTGGGTGTGTAACAGCAAACTTAAGAGCACCTCTGTTATACAGCAACAGGTGAAGCGTCCCGAATCCTGTGGTCAGTTGCCCCAAACTACCATCTCCCCCAAGATAAAACAGGTAATGCCTGATACATACTCAGGCATTAAAAAAGTCGTCGCCCTAAGCGATGTACATGGTCAATTTGATGTACTTATTACATTGTTGACCAACCAAAAAATTATCGATGTTGAAGGGAATTGGGCTTTTGGTGATGGTCATATGGTAATGACAGGCGATATCTTTGATCGTGGCCACCAGGTCAATGAAGTATTGTGGTTTATGTATCAACTCGACCAACAAGCAAGAGATGCCGGCGGCATGGTGCACCTGTTAATGGGCAACCATGAGCAGATGGTGCTCGGCGGTGACTTACGTTATGTACACCAACGCTATGATGTTGCCGCTGAACTGCTTAAACGTCCCTACGACAAACTTTACGGTGCCGATACAGAAATAGGTCAATGGCTCAGAAGTAAGAACACCATCATCAAGATAAATGATGTGCTCTATATGCACGGTGGGATCAGCAGCGAATGGATAAGCCGAAACCTTACATTAGCGAGAGCGAACAAGCTTTATAGACAATATGTGGATGCTTCAAAGCAATCACGTAAAGACGATGATGAACTCAACTTTCTATTCTTTGGCAATGGTCCTACATGGTACAGAGGTTACTTTTCAGAAGAGTTTACCGAAGCAGAACTCGACACCATCCTCAACCACTTTGATGTAAAGCGAATTGTAGTTGGTCACACATCTCAAGATAGAGTATTAGGGCTGTTTAATAATAAGGTGCTTGCTGTTGATACCAGCATCAAGAAAGGCCAATCAGGTGAACTGCTTCTTATAGAAAACAAGCAGCTTACGCGCGGCTTGTATAACGGCAGCCGTGAGGTTCTATAACCAATACCGCTAACGACACAACACCAGTGGCCAAATTACAACTGAGCAACCCGCTGGTGTAAAATTCAACTAAGCATAACCTCAAAAAATACAAATCTTATCGTTAACAGCGAATTAAAGCGCTTTGCACTTTAAATAAATCCAACAGATGAAAACAGAAAGATCATTCCACCACTATAAATGTTAAAAGATGAATGCTTAAGTTAGCCATTTGTAAATAACTAAATGCTAATTTTCTATACTTTACATTGCTTTACCCTACTCGAGCTATTTTTTTTCTAAAATAGGCTCAACTTTAGCAGCGTTAAGTAATCACTCATGAAAGTATCATCTTTTGTTATTCCTATCTTTCTTATAGTCGCGGGCACGCTAACTTATAGCAGTTTATCTGAAGCGAAAAGGCCTGCTGCAAAAGATCGTGCTGTACGCACTGTTCCGGTTATCACTGGTATTGTCGACCAGCATGAACTCGCTCAAACTCTCTCTCTTGTCGGTAAGCTAGATGCTGAAGAGTCGGTGTTCATTGCGCCGCAGATTGCAGGCAAAATCCGTTCAATTAACGTCAGCTCAGATCAAAATATCACTGCGGGTCAACTGTTAGTCCAACTTGATGATGCTAAAGCTCAAGCTGCGCTTGCTGAGGCTGCAAGTTATCTGGCGGATGAGAAGCGCAAGCTGACAGAGTTTTCGAAGCTTATTAGTCGCAACGCTATCACTCAAACAGAAATAGATGCTCAGAAAGCCAGTGTTGATATGGCCACTGCTAGGCTTGCTGCAGCCCAAGCCGACCTTGATTATCACTACCTAAGTGCGCCCTTTTCAGGCACTGCTGGCTTAATCGATTTCAGCCAAGGGAAAATGGTCACCGCTGGCACCGAACTGCTTACACTCGACGATCTTTCAAGCATGCGCTTAGATCTACAAGTCCCAGAGCATTACCTTGCGATGCTGAGTCAAGGTATGAGTGTAAAAGCGACCAGCAGAGCCTGGCCCAATACCCACTTCGTAGGCAAAGTGACTGCTATTGACTCTCGTGTAAACCAAGACACCCTAAACCTTCGAGTAAGAGTGCAGTTTGACAATCCGCAACATCATCTAAAGCCTGGCATGATGATGTCTGCAATCTTGGCATTTCCGAGTGTCTCGGAGCCAGTCATTCCAGTACAAGCACTTGAGTACTCTGGTACCAATCGCTTTGTATATGTTGTTGGTGAGGACGGAATCGCCAAACGCACCAAAGTCATCTTAGGGGCGCGTATCGACAACGAAGTGTTAATCACCGATGGCCTAACCATTGGCGATAAAGTGGTGGTACAAGGACTGGTTAATATGCGTGATGGTTTAATGGTTGAAGACCTCAGTAACTCAGCAATTGCCCAAGACGCTAAACAACAGACAGAGCAAGCGCGAGGTAGCATCTAAATGTGGTTATCTGATGTATCCGTCAAACGCCCTGTTGTCGCCATTGTTTTAAGCTTACTGCTGTGTGTCTTTGGCGCAGTGTCGTTCAGTAAACTCGCTGTTCGTGAAATGCCAGATGTTGAAAGCCCTGTTGTAACAGTAATGACAACCTATGACGGTGCTTCGGCGACCATCATGGAAAGCCAAATAACCACCGCATTGGAAGATGAGCTCACCGGCATTAGTGGCGTAGATCAAATCGAATCTGTCACCCGTAATGGCATGAGCCGCATTACAGTCACCTTCTTTTTGGGCTGGGATCTCACCGAAGGCGTCAGTGACGTGCGTGATGCCGTTGCCCGTGCGCAGCGTAGACTCCCCGATGAAGCTAACGATCCAATCGTGTCGAAAGATAACGGCACTGGTGAACCATCGGTGTACGTAAACCTCAGCTCATCCATCATGGATAGAACCCAACTTACCGATTATGCCCAGCGCGTACTCGAAGATCGCTTTAGCTTAATTAGCGGCGTGAGCAGCGTCGATATTTCAGGTGGTCTATATAAGGTGATGTACGTCCAGCTCAAACCTGAGCTAATGGCAGGCCGACAAGTTACCGCTAGCGACATTATTAACGTACTCAACCAAGAGAACGTCGAAACACCCGGCGGTGAAGTCAGAAACGACACCACGGTAATGGCTGTAAGAACCGCTAGGTTATATCAAAGTCCTGAAGACTTTGACTATCTAGTACTACGCCGCGCAAGCGACGGTACACCAGTCTATTTAAAGGATGTCGCCGATGTATTTATTGGCGCAGAAAATGAAAACTCTACTTTTAAAAGCGACGGCGTGGTTAACATCAGTTTAGGTGTGGTGCCGCAATCAGACGCTAACCCGTTAGAAGTTGCCCAAGATGTGCATAAAGAGGTCGACCGCATTCAACAATTCCTGCCAGAAGGCACCAAGCTGATTGTTGATTATGACTCTACCGTATTTATCGACCGCTCAATTGATGAAGTATTTAACACCTTAGCCGTCACCGCACTGTTAGTGATATTAGTGTTGTACATTTTCATTGGGCAGGCACGGGCAACGCTTATTCCGGCTGTCACTGTGCCAGTGTCATTAATCTCAGCTTTCATTGCCGCCAATAGTTTTGGCTTCTCAATCAACTTGCTGACCTTAATGGCACTTATCCTATCGATTGGGCTAGTGGTCGATGATGCCATTGTGGTGGTCGAAAACATCTTCCACCATATAGAAAAGGGTGAGCCGCCGATCCTCGCGGCTTACAAAGGTACCCGTGAAGTTGGCTTTGCGGTTGTGGCAACCACTGCGGTATTGGTAATGGTATTCCTACCTATCTCCTTTATGGAGGGGATGGTTGGCCTACTGTTTACTGAATTCTCGGTTATGCTAGCGGTTTCTGTCATCTTCTCTTCGATTGTGGCACTCACCCTGACTCCGGTACTGGGCAGTAAATTACTCAAAGCCAATGTAAAGCCAAGTCGTTTTAACCTGTGGGTTGAAGCTAAATTCGCCCGACTAGAGCAACTCTATCGACGAGTGGTCAGCAAAGCCGTGTCATTCAGACTGGCAGCGCCTTTAGTCATCATCGCCTGTATTGTCGGTAGTGGCTTGTTGATGAAACAAGTACCGGCTCAGCTAGCACCGCAAGAAGATAGAGGCGTAATATTTGCCTTTATCAAAGGCGCAGAAGGCACCAGTTACAACCGTATGGCCGCTAATATGGAGATAGCAGAGAAAAAGCTCATGCCACTTTTAGGCCAAGGGGTAGTCAAGTCTTTTAGCATTCAAGCACCGGCATTTGGTGGCCGTGCTGGCGACCAAACCGGCTTTGTTATTATTCAGCTAGAAGATTGGAATGAACGAACCGTTAATGCCCAACAAGCACTGGGCGTTATCGCCCAAGCGTTAAAAGGGATCCCCGACGTGATGGTGCGGCCTATGCTGCCAGGCTTTAGGGGCGGCTCCAGTGAACCAGTGCAGTTTGTTTTAGGTGGTTCTGACTATCAAGAGCTATTCAAATGGGCAACGGCATTAGAGGAAGAGGCACTCTATAGCCCAATCCTAGAAGGCCCTGAAATCGATTATAAAGAGACTACACCAGAGTTAGTGGTCACCGTTGACCGTGAACGTGCAGCGGAGCTGGGCGTTAGCGTTGCCGAGGTGTCTGAAACACTTGAGGTGATGTTAGGTGGCCGCAGTGAAACCACGTTTGTCGAGCGTGGTGAAGAGTATGACGTGTATCTTCGTGGTGATGAAAATAGCTTTAATAGCGTAGCGGATCTAAGCCAGATCTATATGCGCTCAGCTAAGGGAGAGCTTATCACCCTAGATACCATCACCCATATCGAAGAGGTTGCCTCAGCGCAAAAACTTAGCCACAACAACAAACAAAAGTCGATAACCCTAAAAGCAAACTTAGGTGAAGGCTATACCTTAGGTGAAGCGTTAGACTTTTTAGATCAAAAAGCCATTGAGATGCTGCCAAGTGATATCTCCGTTGCTTACACCGGCGAGTCTAAAGACTTTAAAGAAAATCAAAGCAGTATTTTCATGGTATTTGGTTTAGCCCTACTGGTTGCTTATCTAGTGTTAGCCGCGCAATTTGAAAGTTTCATCAACCCATTAGTGGTGATGTTTACGGTACCAATGGGTGTCTTTGGTGGCTTCTTAGGACTCTACTTAACTGGGCAAGGACTAAACATCTATAGCCAAATTGGCATGATAATGCTGATTGGTATGGTGACCAAAAACGGTATTCTAATCGTCGAGTTTGCTAACCAACTAAGGGATAAAGGTTTAGCGATAGAGCAGGCGATTATTGACGCTTCAGCAAGACGTCTACGTCCTATTCTTATGACTGCATTCACTACCCTAATTGGTGCGATACCGCTCATTATGTCAACTGGCGCGGGCTCTGAGAGCCGTATCGCAGTGGGTACCGTGGTGTTCTTCGGTATGGCATTTGCGACATTTGTCACCCTACTGATCATCCCTGCTATGTACCGATTAATCTCTGGCGCTACCAAATCACCGGGGTACGTCGAAGCCCAGCTTGATAAAGCAATTGCCGAGCAAGCACTAAAACAACAGCAATAGCCAGTACACTAACAGCAGCTTTAACCATAAAGGGCTTATCATTACTGATAAGCCCTTTTTATATCTCAATTCCATCGAACGCAATTAATAACATAAAATTATTGTTTTTATAAAATTTGATAATTTTTATAAACAGTAACTCCCACCTATAATTCTTCCATCGAAACAAACAAGCAATTACACAGCAGAATTAGGGGTAAGTTATGAAAATGAATCACATAGGTATTATGGTTGGTGACATGGACCAAGCCGTTGAGTTTTACACTAAAGCGCTGGGTCTTAAAGTCGTCATGGGAAACACCCAAGTTAAAGAAGAGCGCGAAACCGCAATCGGTAGAATGTGTGTTGCTGTATTTGGCGAAGGCTTTAAAGGCTTTAACATTGCCCACTTACTGACGACCGACGGTATTGGCGTTGAACTGTTTGAAATGAAGGAGCGCCAACAGCGCCATGAAGTTGATTTTTCTCGCATTGGCATTTTCCACTTCTGCCTGCAAACAGACGACTTCCAGGGTGTTATCGAGCGTACTCAGCAACTAGGCGGCAAGGTACGCATGGACATTATGCGCTACCACCCAGAAGATGATAGCAAGCAAGCTAAAATGGTTTACTTAGAAGACCCATTTGGCAATCTATTTGAACTGTACTCGCACACTTATGCTGAAACTTACGCATCTGATTACGAGTAAGTGGCATAAGCGCTAGCATTTAAAGCCGCTAGAATTAGCGGCTACTCGCGTACAAATTCCGTATAAGGGTTGACCATGAGTCAGCCCTTTATTCTGTCAGCTTGAGAGCCAATCCACATCAATCAGTGCAAGGGTTCAGCTAACGAGCTGCGACCTAAATAAAGGCCTAGCCCTATAGGTAAATCCACTATCACAATGCATTATAGGCGTCATTTTTTTGCCTTCTCCCCTTATTAACGACGAGCCCGTCAAAATAAACAGTTATACAAAGTGATACACCCGCTACAACAAACATGAATCAGTAAATAACCAGAATAGCCTGAACTCAATAACAAAACATTCAACCAACCTTAACGTCAACCAATCCAACCTATAGCAAACAACAAGTTAACAATGAAATGCTTTTAATGTGTTTAGCAACTAACTTAGTAATATTGGCCAAGTATTTGCTAGTAACTGCACAATATAAAACATACGTAATATTATTAAGGTGTAACTGGTGAAAAAACAACTCTCTTTAGCGGTAGTAATTGCATTAGGTTTAGCAGCATGTGGTAGCAGTGATAGCTCATCTTCACCAGAACCGGCGCCAAAATATGATTGGCAAATCATTAACCTCTATGCAGCAAACCAAAGCGATGTCGCTAAAGGTTGTGTCATTTACGACAATGCGGTTGCTGAACCGCAGAAAGTCATTACTGCATCAATTGCACTTTATGGCTATAACATTCTATTTCATAACCGCGATGGTAGTGTAATCGCCAAACATACAATTAAAGCGACTGATGTGCCAAGTACTGGCATTGTTAGCATTGATAGTGCAAATGTGCCTGACGGCGGCTACGTGTCACTGGAAGAGGTTGATGGTGGTATAGGTGGTAACGCCGACGTCTATATGTTCACAGTACAAAAAGAGTTATTGTCAGATCTAGTACTCAATGTTCGCCAACCTCAAATTGGCGCCAGCTGCTTTAAAGGTAGCCAAGCGCTACCCGTCGAAATAGTAAAAAGTGCGGCGGTTTCTGTACTACAAGAGAAAAGTATCAGCCACTACCAGTCAAGTTACGGCATGGATGTCGATGGTCACAGTATCTCTGCACACATTCCCGTAAAATCAGAGTTGCCAGCTCAGAAACAGGTACTGGTAACCGCTTACCAAGATGATACCGATAGTAAAGCAAGTATCATGAGCCATTATGGCCTTATCCAGCCTGGCTACATATACGACAGCAATAACCCAGGCTCTATTATTGCCAGACCACTCACTAATGAAAATCTAATCTACCAACCTTGGAGTTCACAAGATAATCTCAGCGTTGATAGAGACAGCGCGATCTATATGGTTTATGGCGATAACAGTTACCTTTGGCAGTCAATTTTCAACTCAAACCATGAGTTCGCCTTAGTGAACGGCAACAGCGATATGCAACATTGGTCAGCCTACTTTACTGGTGTCGATGCAGACTATGAATGGCAATATCACTCTTATATTGCACTGGACGGCGCCAACAGTGTGGTTGTTAATGCGTTGCCAGCAATGTACGACTTTAGTGACATGGGAATTACCAGCAGCTGCAGTTCAGAGACATCTGCTGACTTATGCATAGATACATCTAGCTTCAGCACCATTGACTTTGATCTGCAGCGTACCCAAGTGCGGTCGACTGCAACCGTTGGCGGCCGTAATTTCTACCAATCTATCTATGCCGTGCCGAGTGCTCAGCAAGTGTTAATGAACAGCAGTGTGGCCATCATGGATCCGAGTGAGAACAACCGTGTAGAAGTTGGTCTAACAAAGTCAGATAACCTACCACAAGCACTTAGCTATATGATGGCTGAATCAATAAACATACAAACGGCAGCTAAAGACTCACCGATAGTGCCAGACTTCACAGACACAAACGGATCCATTTTGACCTTAGCTGAAAAGACCGCTGTCCATCAGGCTATCCTTGGGACAAACAGCACTATGGTGGCAAACAGTAAAAACTAACCTATCGCTGTAGTTAGGCCCCGCACCCAATAACAAAGGACGCTATTTAGCGTCCTTTTTATCTTTTATTAACACCGATTAAAAATTTCGACGTGCAAACAACATAAACAATTAAATCCCAGCTACTCAGCATTTAAGGCTAAAAAGCACCCTCCACAAAGCTACAAAAACCACCAATCTAGGCAGAATCTTTACTACGGACTATAATTAACTGCATTGATAACAGGTTGAAACTAAGTTGTCTTTCACCTTACCCGCAAAGGATATGCAAATGATTAAGCCCTCAATGCCCTCAAGAGTGATCGAGACAATCAATGTCAATGGCCAGTTTTTAGCTGACAGACGCAGAGCCGAGCCAGAAGATACCTTAGAAAAACAGCAGCTTGAAGCATATGAGCGTCGCCAAGAAAATCTCGCTAATCTAGAAACAAGTATCGACATTTGGGTTTAACACCAGCCAACTTAAATTAACGCTCAGCGCCTTCCAACTACCAAATGGCTGTATAACGCTTCACTCCACTCGCTAGCTCATGTATTGTCTTGAGGCTACTTGCCAATTATGGACACTCTGTGAAAAAAATCGCTCTGTTTGTTGATGTTCAAAACATTTACTACACCTGCCGCCAAGCCTATGGTCGCCAATTTAACTACCGAAAACTGTGGCAACATCTTGGCTATGAAGGCGAAATAACAAACGCAACAGCCTATGCGATTCATCGTGGTGATGATGGCCAACTCAAATTCCAAGATGCGCTAAAACACATCGGATTTGACGTCAAACTTAAGCCCTTTATCCAGCGTAGCGATGGCTCAGCAAAAGGCGACTGGGATGTGGGGATCACCATCGACATCATGGAAGCCGCCGGCGAAGTCGACAGTATCATTTTGCTCTCAGGTGACGGTGACTTTGATCTGTTAATGCTAAAAATCTATCAGAAGTATGGTGTTGAAACCCAGGTCTATGGTGTGCCGGGATTAACGGCTAAATCTTTAATTGATTCAGCCAGTCAATACCATGAAATTGATGACAGTTTACTGCTCTAATCGCTATAACTTAACAGCAGCATACTGGTATTAGTGCAATAAAGTCATACACTAAAAGCAGTACAATTTATCTACATATTGCAACGCTTGGCTATGCCAATCAAAGCGTTGCTGCTGTGCTAATTGCTCCATTACACGCCATTTTTCGCTGCCGTGAAGCGCTAACGCTGCTTCAAAGCTTGAAATTAGCGCAACGCCCTGCTCATGTATATCGCTGCCCTCAAACACAAAGCCCGTTTCCATATGCTGTACCGTATCTTTAAGCCCACCGACATGATTGACCAAGCACAGCTGGCCCTCTCGCATCGCTAACATTTGACTAATACCGCATGGTTCAAATGAGCTTGGCATCAGAAACAACGAACCAGATTGATAAAGGGAGGAGGACAGTTGCTCATCATAGCCATCAAGAAACACAAAGTTATTATGCTGAGCGGCTAGATCTGAAAATTCCCGCGCGATTTGCTTATCGCCACTGCCGAGTAAAATAAATTGCCCATTTGGTTTTAACAACGCTAACCGTTCAAGCATCACTTGCAGTACCGTCTTAGCGCAAAAGCTTTCATTCGCCGCTGAACCTGAAAAGCGATAACGTAAAATCATCACTTTTTGATCGGTCAGCCTACCAACAGAGGTCATTAAAAATGGCGTTTGATCCGCTAAAGCTGATTGCTGCTTCGCCACCTGTGCGCTGTTTTGCCACTGTTGTAATCGAGACTGCGCCACAAAGTGTTGACTGCTAACCTGATCTTTACCCACTTGCCAGCGTAACAGCGCTGACTCAGCTTGCACAAGCAATGCTTGCCAATCGCTTACAGAGAAATTAACTCGTGCTGAAGGCTGGCAAGCTTGCTGCTCATCAATATCAGCGTCATACATACAGCCATTTAAGATCCCGATAACCCTGCCCTGCTCAAGCTTGGCCTGCAGATCGGCCTCTAGCCCTTCTCCCCCAAAAAAACCTTGCTCTGGCATAGAGGGTTTTAACACTTCTGTGGCATAACTTGGTGAGACTAAATGCACTCGGTCAGATAGCACGATGGCCGCTCTTAGCGGGTTAACGCAATGGCGGTAGCGTGGGTCAACTATCGCGGCTAATTGCTGCTCATCAAGCTTGGCGGTCAATTGAGGAAACCATGCCGCTAACGATGACGCCTCATCTGTTAGCGGTCTTATCCCTTGCAGTGCTAAGTTATGAATACTAAACACGCAAGGTATTGCACGTAACGGCTCAAAGCAGGGTTCAAACGCCCGCAATATGGCGAAAAAACCACAATGCCAATCATGTAGATGGATGATATCTGGCGGTGGCATTATTACACTGCTGCATTCACTCGCTTCAATCGCCTGTGACTCATCAGTTAAGGCTGTCGCAACCGCCAGACTAAACAAAGCAAACTTGCTCGCATCGGTAGCAAAAGGACGACAGGCGTCGCCTTGAGAGTAGATCTCACCGCCAGCATTAAACAGAGGGTGTGAAAATAGGTAGCAATAGCAATCATCAAGACTTGGATGAGCTGCCTTATACACGCTGACTTGCTCCGCTCGTCCTGCAAAGTTAACCCTAAGCTTACCGATCAGCTTTGCATCGACAGCCTGTTGCAAAAACCCATAGCTGGGCATGGCTACATCCACCGCCACATTGTGCTTTGCCAATGCTAAAGGTAAGTCGCGCACAACATCAGCCATACCGCCGACTTTTGCACCAGCAATGGCACCATTTTCTGCCGCTAACATTAATACTCGTGGCCTATTTTGCTTGACGCTCATCGGCGTATGGTATTGGTTCGCCATGGTCTATTCATACCCCACAGGCAGACCTAACATGTCACGAGTCACCAATACCACCCCTTTATCTGACACTCTAAATCCCTTAGCGCGGTCGTGATCATGGTTATAGCCAATGACACTGCCCTCGGGGATAATGCAGCCGCGGTCGATAATGGCATTTTTAATCTTACAATTTCGTAGCACCACCACATCGGGCAAAATCACCGAATCTTCAACCGATGAGTAAGAGCAAACTCTCACCTCGTTAAATAGCACGCTACGGCGCACTGTCGCACCTGAAATGATGCAGCCTCCAGAGATAATAGAATCAAGAGCCATGCCGCGCCTATCCTCATCATCGAACACGAATTTTGCGGGCGGAAGTTGCTCTTGATAAGTCCATATAGGCCATTTTGCATCATAGAGATTGAGTGCGGGTGTCGGCGACAACAGCTCCATATTAGATTGCCAAAAAGAGTCTAAAGTGCCCACATCACGCCAGTATGCCTCCTCGTTAGGAAAGACACTTCTAAAGCGGTGCGCGTAGACATTATGATCTTCGATTATCGAGGGAATGATATCTTTGCCAAAATCTCTGTCTGAGTCTTCATTTTGCGCATCACGCTTAAGTTGCTCAAACAAAAACTCAGTGTTAAACACATAATTCCCCATTGAGGCGAGGCACTTTTCTGGGTCTTCTGGCAGATGTTTAGGCAATTCAGGTTTCTCTTCAAAGCCTAAAATCTTGCCTGTATCATCAACTTCAACCACCCCAAATGCCCCCGCAGCTTCAGGCGTTGGCACCTCTAAGCAAGAGACTGTCATATCAGCGCCAGATTCCGCATGGGTGGCGAGCAGACCAGCATAGTCCATGCGATAGACATGATCGCCCGATAAGATCATCACATATTTAGGCAACTCGTGGCGTATGATATCGATATTCTGAAACACTGCATCGGCAGTACCTTGATACCAGTTCTCTGAATAACGTTGCGAAGCAGGTAAGATCTCGACCGACTCACCAAGCTCCTTTTTAAAGTGGCCCCATCCGCGCATAACATGACGTATAAGCGAGTGAGATTTATATTGTGTCACGACCCCAATACGACGGATCCCAGAGTTAATGCAGTTCGACAGAGGGAAGTCGATAATCCTAAATTTGCCGCCAAAGTAGAGTGAAGGCTTTGCACGCCAATCCGTGAGTTCATGCAACCTAGAGCCGCGTCCGCCAGCCAAAATGATCGCGTAGGTATCGCGAGTTAAATTACTAATATAGCGTGGGTTATTGCTCATATAAGCTCTCTCCTTGAACGTGCGTTAACAACATGCTTTTTCAATTGAATGCGCATCATGCTCTCCAAATTTCGTCACGGTAACCGGCAATCGTCATATCACTTGAAAAACGACCACTAGCGGCGGTATTTCTGATGCTCATTTGTGTCCAACTCATTTGATCTTTATAAGCATTTGCAGCATCGACTTGGGCTTGACGATAGGATTCAAAATCGGCAGCAGTCATCCAGGGATCATTAGGACTTTTTATGCTGGCGATAATTGAGTCGAAAATATCAGGTTCTTGCAAATTAAAATGACCGCTCTCTAATAGCGCCATCACCTCTGCGAGCGCGCTTGACGGCGGCATAAACGAGTCAGGTTGATAGTTCAATCTAAGGGCTGCCACCTCATTGGCATTAAGGCCAAACAGGAAAAAGTTTTCTTGGCCGACCTCAGCTAACATCTCAACGTTGGCGCCATCTAAGGTGCCTATTGTCAGCGCGCCATTCATCATGAACTTCATGTTACCTGTGCCAGATGCCTCTTTGCCTGCGGTCGAGATCTGCTCAGACAGGTCTGTTGCAGGACAGATTTTCTCCATCGCACTGACGTTATAATTAGGCAAGAAAGCAAACCGGAGATATTGACTGACCACGGCGTCAGAGTTGACCATGTGAGCAACATTATTCGCCAGTTTTATCAGTAGCTTTGCCATGGCATAACCGGGGGCTGCTTTGCCGCCGATTAACACACAACGAGGTACTAAATCATCGGTCTTGCCAAGGCGGATCTGCTGATATAGATGGATAACATGTAAGATATTGAGTAGCTGCCGCTTATACTCATGAATGCGCTTAACCTGCACATCAAACATCATTTCAGCATCGAACTCGACGCCACACTCGTGGCTTATCAACTGCTGTAACTCGGCTTTGTTAGCCTGCTTGACTGCGGCCCACTCTTTGATGAACCCAATATCATCAGTAAAGGCATTTAGCGCATTTAGATGGCTAAGATCCGTTATCCACTCATCACCTAAGCGCTTACTCAGCAATGTACTTAACCTTGGGTTACATTGAGCCAGCCAGCGCCTAGGCGTCACACCATTGGTGCGGTTATTAAACTTATGTGGCCACAGTTGATAGAAATGACTAAACAGTCCTGAAGTCAACAGTTGGGTATGTAACCCTGCCACGCCGTTAATTGAGAAGCTGGCAACAATCGCCAGATATGCCATACGCACATGAGGCTCAGCGCCCTCTTCAATAATCGACATATCGGCAAGTTTGCTAGCGTCTCCCGGCCACTGATGCGCAACATGTTCAAGATAACGGGCATTAATCTCAAAGATTATCTCCATGATCCGCGGCAGCATATGTTGCATCATTCTTACCGGCCAGCGCTCTAATGCCTCAGGCAGCAAGGTATGATTGGTGTAAGCCATGGTTTGATTCACTATCTGCCACGCCTCATCCCACTCAAGAAAGTACTGATCCACCAGCAAGCGCATCAGCTCAGGAATGGCGATAGCTGGGTGGGTATCATTTAGCTGCATCACATTTAACTTGGCAAAATCACTAAAGTCGTTGCCATGCTGATCAACCCAAGTATTGAGCAAGTCTTGTAGGCTGGCAGAAGAGAGGAAATACTGCTGCCGTAGCCGCAGCTCTTTGCCGTTCTCGCTAGCATCATTGGGGTAGAGCACCATAGTGATCTGCTCAGCCATATTTTTACGTGCAACGGCTTCGCTATAATCCCCTTGATTAAACTCTGTTAAATCAAAATCATCGGTTGCTTCCGCCTTCCATAGCCTTAAGGTGTTGATACGACCATTTTTATAGCCCGGCACTGGCATGTCGTAAGCCACGGCCAGTACATCCTGGGTATCAGTCCAAGTGACATTATTACGTCCGTCGCGGTCGATATAACTGCTAGTACGACCAAAGAATGGCACTTTAACGTTGTGGTTGGCGGCTCTCACTTCCCATGGATTGCCCTCTCTGAGCCAACGGTCAGGGCGCTCGACTTGAAAACCATCCACCAGCTTTTGAGCAAACATGCCGTACTCATAACGAATACCGTAACCAGTCACCGCCAAATCCATACTGGCGCAGCTATCTAAGAAACAAGCGGCTAAACGCCCTAAGCCACCATTGCCCAGCCCAGCATCGTGCTCTTGCTGTTCAATATCCTCTATGGTGACCGCATATTCTTGCAATGCATCGCGGGTGGTTTGCTCAATATCAAGATTGAGTAACGCATTGCCGAGCGAGCGTCCCATTAAGAACTCAAGTGATAAGTAAGCAACCTGCTTTCGCCCTTGCGAGACATCATCAACACGTGTTTGACGCCAATCCGTGAGCATCTGCTCCTTGACTGTAGTGGCCAACGCTTGAAACAGATCTTGTTTATCTCGTTCATCTCGAGTCAAGCCATTGCTTACATGCCGCGCCATCACCAGATGGAACGCATCACAAGGCTCACACTGGTGCTTAGCTGCAGATCCGTTATTGCTCACGGCATCCTTCTTCGGCACTTTTTTGGCCGATGTCGCTTGCTTAGGTTTAACTTTAGGCTGAGTCGGCTTTACCGGTGTCGTCATGGGGTTGATCCTTTTAGCTGGGCGGAAAACAACATTAAACTGCGATCTTTTAACTGGTAGCTTTGGCTGGAAGACTCTTTTGCTGCAGGCGCAGGAGCTGAAACCGCGATAGCTAGTGGCAACTCACTTTGTACTATGGGCTCAACCTGCCAGCTTTTAGCGTCCGTCGGTTGAAAGCCTTCAACGTCCATGGATTGGGTATGCAGCAGACATTGCCAAGACTCAAAACCTTCGAGAACTGGAGCGGTAAAAACAAGCGTTTGTTCATCCGCATTAAGCATCAACAGCAGCGCTTGTTGCTGCGTAGGATCTGATTGATTGCCGCCAGTAAGTACTAAACTTAAGCTACGGGTATGAGCATCACTCCAAAGCACTTTACTCATGGGTTCGCCATCTCGGCAAAACCAACTGAGACCTGCTCCATGACTTGAGGCTTGTTGATGAATATATTGCCGAGTGTACAGCGCGGCGAATCGCTTACGGATGGCAATAAGTCGCTGTACAAACTGCAGCAGGCTTTGCTGCTCTGCGGTATCGTTCCAGTCTCGCCAGTTAATGGAATTATCTTGGCAATAGGCGTTATTATTGCCCTTTAAACTATGCCCGACCTCATCGCCAGCAAGTAGCATAGGAACACCTTGCGACAGCAGTAACGTAGTGAGCATGTTACGCACTTGCCGTTGCCGCAATGCGTTAAGCGCGGCATTGTCACTTTCGCCCTCCTCACCGTAATTGTGACTGTAGTTTTCTTGATGACCATCGCGGCTTTGCTCACCATTTAAATCATTGTGTCTTTGGCTATATCTGACGATGTCATGCAAGCTAAATCCGTCATGGCTGGTGATAAAGTTAACCGTAGAGTCGGCATCTCGGTCTGCATGTTCAAACAGGTCGCTGGAGCCATGAAGCCGACGGGCAAGTTCAGGTAACATGCCAAAGTCACCGCGCCAAAAGCGCCGTGCAGTATCGCGAAAACGATCGTTCCACTCGCTCCAACCTTGGGGGTAACCTCCTAGCTGATAACCTCCTGGGCCGATATCCCAAGGTTCGGCAATCAACTTGACCTGACTAAGCACTGGATCTTGCTGTAGCGCATCGAAGAAACCAGCCCCCTTATCAAAGCCGTTCGCTTCACGCCCTAAGCAGCTGGCTAAGTCGAACCTAAAGCCATCCACTCCCATCACTTCAACCCAGTAGCGCAATGAATCCATCACTAACTGCAATACTCTGGGATGATTGATATTAAGGGTATTGCCACAGCCGGTATCATTGATATAAAAACGCTTGTCGCTTGGGTGTAAACGGTAATAACTGAGGTTATCGATGCCCTTAAAGCAAAGCGTTGGCCCGAGACGGTTCCCCTCTGCGGTATGGTTATAGACCACATCTAACAGCACTTCGATACCAGCTTGGTGCAAGGAGTTCACCATGGTTCTGAACTGAGTAATCTCATCTGCCGCCGATAGCGCATGACTTGCATATTGCCCGTGAGGTACAAAAAAACTCAGGCTGTTATAGCCCCAATAATTACTCAGCGCTTTATCTTGTAAAAATGCTTCGCTAATAAAGCCATGCACTGGCAAGAGCTCGACGCAAGTCACTCCAAGAGCGACTAAATAATCCAGTACCTTTGGCTCTGCCAAGCCCAAGTATGTCCCACGCTTGGCGCTATCAATATCAGCACATTGCTGAGTGAACCCCTTAACGTGCATCTCATAGATGACATGACCATTAAGATCATTCGCTGCAATAGGTTGAGAATCTACCGTCTTAACAATTGGCGCTATAGGCGCTAGAACAGAGGTATCAACCACCTGACATTTAGGCATATAGGCTGCGTTATCAGTGTCATCAAAGGAGAGATCTTCTAGGGCGTGATCGACGCTATAACCATAATGGCTTTGATGCTCAATAAACTGACCAACCCAGCGTTTAGCATAGGGGTCGAGTAGCAACTTATTAGCATTAAAGCGATGCCCAGAATGGGGCGCAAACGGCCCATCAACCCGATAGCCATACACCAATGCTTTATCAGCGGTTGCCAAATGCAGATGCCAAACCTGCTGACTCTTATGCTGCATAGGATAGCGAGCAATTTCATACTCGCCACTTGCATCAAAGAGGCACAAAGTGACAGAGGTGGCATGGGCGGAAAACAGCGCAAAGTTAACCCCAAGTTCATCGACACTCGCCCCAAGGGGATAAGGTCTGCCAGCGGTATTACGCATCGATTAGCCCTTGCCTATAACAAGACAGGCTAGCGGCGGCACAGTGATCAGCGCGCTATAAGGTAAACCTTGATATGCACTCGCCTCAGCGTTGATAACCCCTTGATTACCCACATCGCTACCACCATAGAATGCACTATCACTGTTAAGTTTTTCACGGTATTCACCGGCGTGAGGCAGGCCAATCCTAAAGCCGCTATGCACCTCAGGAGTCATGTTAATGATGAAAAGCAACGGCTCATTATTTTCTGCTAGCGGATCATCACCGTGGCGCATGAAACTAAAAATACTCGCGGCGGCATTATCACAATCTAACCAACTAAAGCCGCTCGGCTCATTGTCCTTTAACCACATCGCAGAGGATGCTTTATATAACTTATTTAAATCTTTTACCCACGCTTGCATGCCGATATGTGGTGGGTATTGCAATAGATGCCAGTCTAAGCTTGCATCGTGATCCCATTCATCACGCTGGGCAAACTCACCGCCCATAAAGAGTAACTTCTTGCCAGGGTGCCCCCACATAAAGCCGTAATATGCCCGTAAAGTCGCAAATTTTTGCCAGTCGTCGCCAGGTATTTTATGCAACAGAGAACCTTTACCATGTACCACTTCGTCATGACTTAATGCCAAGATAAACTGCTCGGTGTATTGATAAACAAGGCTAAAGCTAAATTCATGGTGATGATGGCGACGATGAATTGGGTCGCGGCTTAAGTAGCCTAAACTGTCATTCATCCAGCCCATGTTCCACTTAAAACCGAAACCAAGGTTTTGCTGTGTTTGTCCGCTCTCTTGTGTCTGTAAAGGCTTATCAATAATATGAGTCACCCCCGGCCAAGCCGTTGACTCCTCTGCAATCATGCAGATCCCTGGGAAGCTTTGATACAAACGTTGGTTAAGGTTTTGTAAGAAGCGAATCGCGGCTAAGTTTTCGCGGCCACCATAAGCATTGGGTAACCACTGCCCGGACTCACGGCTGTAATCTAAATAAAGCATCGACGACACAGCATCAAGCCTTAAACCATCAAAATGGAACTCCTTTAACCAATAACACGCGTTACTCAGCAGGTAACTTTGCACCTCACCGCGTTCATAGTTATAAATGAGAGTGTCCCAATCTGGGTGCTCGCCCTGGCGAGGATCATCATGTTCATAAAGACTCGTACCGTCGAACTGCTTTAAACCGTGAGGGTCTTTAGGAAAGTGTGCTGGCACCCAATCAAGTAATACCGCAATTCCAGCTTGATGGCAGGCATCAATAAAGGCTTTCAATCCGTTAGCATCACCAAAACGGTAGGTAGGAGCATAAAGCCCTACAGGCTGATAACCCCAAGAACCATCAAATGGATATTCGCTTAACGGCATAAGCTGTATATGGGTAAAGCCCATTTCTAGCACGTAGGGAACAAGCTGCTTGATTAGCTCGGAATAATCTAAATAGTCAGCGCCATTTTCACCTTGACGGCGCCAAGAGCCCAAGTGTACTTCATAGGTCGACATCGCCGCCTGATGCCACACGGTGTCACATCGCTGATTGAGCCACAGCTTATCATGCCAAACATACTCAGTTTGCTCGGGCACTACCGAAGCATTTCCAGGAGCACACTGCATCGCTTTGGCGTAGGGGTCGGCTCGCTCGATGCATTGTCCATTCACATCGATGACCTCAAACTTGTAAAGCGCACCAGCACTCACCTGGGGAATAAAGATCTCCCACAATCCATTGGCAAGATGTTGACGCATCACATTCACAGCGCCGTCCCAATGGTTAAAGTCACCAATCAGTGATACTCGCTGAGCATTGGGCGCCCAGACACAAAACTGCACCCCAGCAACACCTTGATTGATCTGCCAGTTAGCCCCTAGAAATTGATAACTTTGCTGTTGTTGGCCTTCACCAAAAAGATAAAGATCGTCGGCATCAAGCAGGCTCGGAAATTGATACGGATCGATGATCTCTTGTATATCTAACGGATACCTAACTCGCAACTTGTAGAGAAATGGTTTGACCCTGCGGCCCATTTTCCCGCTAAAAAGCCCATGGTCATTACACCGGTCTAAACTGGCAACTTTACGCGATGTTTTCATACAAATAACATCGACGCCCAAGGCTCCACGTAAAAAGCAACGCACGATAAGCGACTTACCGTCATCACTACCATGCATTCCAAGAAGTGCAAACACATCGACATATTTACCGTTAAGCAGGGCGACATCGATACCATGTTGAAATTCGGGCGCGTTGTTAGTCATAGCGGTTTAATCCATTAGGTTGAAGTGGCGAGTTTTCCGAAGCCGGTGTTGAAGCCATGTTATTGGCTAGTGTTGTTGCATCAGGGTCAGTTTTCCGCTCGGTCACCACAGCTTGCTGGCGCGAGGTCTGTAACTGCTGAAGCAATTCTAGAACTTGTTTATCGACTGCCAATTCAGCTAAAGACACGGCTAACCGGCGGCACCAATTAGGATATTGCAGCCAAGTGCCGGGAATATTCACAGCTTGATTCTCGGAGACTAAATCGCAAAGCTGCACGCTAAAAAGATGCGCGTTACCCGCTGCAGTGACTGCTAACCATGCCTTAAGTAACTCTGGGTAATGGATGCAGTGCACATCGCGGCCGTCAAACTGACCTTGCTCTTGCAGTAATTTCAATAACTGCTGTTTATCGCACTCACGCTGTGACATCAGCGACTGCAGTTGTTCATCATTATCGATGAGGCCAATACTGCGCCGGAGCTGCAGGTCGTCTGCTTGCCACCAGGCTAATAACGGTGGAACATCGTGGTTAGCCAACATCATTAAGCTGTGTGCTGGATAGTTTGCAGGCAAAGTGAAACCATCACCGACTTTGCTAAAGTAGAACAGATCGTTAGATAACACGCCTGCTGCCGAGAGTTTGCTAACGATTTCTGGCGGAATTAAACCTAAGTCTTCACCAATGATTAAACATTGAGCGCGCTGACTTTCAATGCACAAAATAGCCAACAATGCATCAAGCGGATAATAAACATAGGCGCCGTTACCTAAATCTTCTGATCTTGGCCACCACCACAAACGCAGTAACGACATCACATGGTCGATTCGTAGTGCACCACAAGATTGCATATTGCTGCGCAATAACTGGATAAAATGCTGATAACCATTTTGTTTTAGCGCTATAGGATCAAAGGGAGTTAAGCCCCAATTTTGCCCTTGGGGAGCGAAGGGATCTGGCGGTGCACCAATACTGGCATGTTGGCAGAAAGGGCTGTTATCTGCTTGAACCTCAACACTATTGGCAGCTACCCCAACCGCCATATCGCGTACCAACCCAATCACCATTCCCAATTGCTTTGCTTGGGTTTGGCATTGGTTTAATTGCTGCTCAGCGACAAACTGCAGATAAGCAAAAAAGCGACAATCTAACCCAGAAAACTCACTCAGCCCGGCAGTATCACTGAGCTGCTGCTCACAAAACTGCCGTAAGCTATCGCCATTATCAGTTATAAACTGGTTAAATCGCTGCCCTCTTGCGCTATTGGACTCAACATGAGTCACTATAAACTGCTGATAAAGCAGCTTGAAAACGCGGTATTTATGTAGGCTTACCAGCTGATAATCGAGCCAATCGGCACTATTGACCTGCTGTTTGATTGCATTTAATTCAGTGTCCACCTCAGATGCCGTTCCATCTGTAGCGTTAAGCTCCGCTTCACAAAATAGCTGTGAATACTCAGGCACCATTTCAAAATTTATATATAACGGGTTAAGCCTGCGCCTATCTGACGGGCTATAAGGACTGCACGCTTGCGGGTTGGCAATATCCAGAGCATGTAACGGATTGAGTTGAATAAAGCTGCCGCCCTCCTTAGCTACCAGCTCAATAAGTGTTGCTAGATCGGCAAAATCACCAATACCCCATTGCGTATCACTGCGCAGGCTAAACAGCTGAATACTAATCCCCCACAACCGCTCAACGCTTGCCGAGCTAGTATTGCCGCTTTGGTAAGTCGAAGCGGGAGCGACTAACCACTGACCTTCAACAACGTGACAGTTAGCTGAGCCAAACTCAGCTTCATCACAGATGCGCACCTGGTGATAGCCCAGACCGATGCAAGGCATTTGTAATGAACTGCAGCAGATGTCAGAAGCTAACATTGCTTGAGTCATCGAAAGTCGATAATGCCAATAGTCGCAGCCATCAACATGGTAATGACCGGTAACCTTGGCAATATGAGGATTAGCAGCAAACTTGGCAGTATTGATACACCACTTAAACTGTTCACCGCTCTCTAACTGCAGCTCAATACTAAGCAGCTCAAGACGATTGCTTGGAAGAAACAGGCTAAGCTCTGGGGCATCGATGGCGCAATGTTGAAACGCAGGCAACTGTTGAGTCCATGGCAAAGCATCGAGTTGGTAGATTTTTTCAGCTATCTGCTCCGCCGACATCACTGGCTCGCATCCATCTTGTGCAGCACCAGTGAGCATGCAGCGTAAAATACCAATACGATCTTGCTCTGGGGTAACGATGTTTTCGCCACTACAACTGACAAACTCAGCACCAACGCCTTGCAAATACAGTAACTTTTTTAACCCCATGCTTCTCATCCTTGAACTTAGCAATACACTCTCTAGATGGAGCAGTAACCATGCCAATAACAAGTAACAGCTTGAAGACAGTTTTATTTCACTGGGGTGACAATTCGCTTTCGATGAAAATCAGCAGCTTAAATAAAAATACTGAGCCCCCTGTTACGGTCAGGAGCTGAAAAATAGCCTTCAGTAATGATGGCGCTGCACAATAAACGCGCAAAGCTTGCTTCAATAAAGCACATAAACTTAGCCCAAATAGTGCTTGTATCCGTTAACGACGGCCGCAGATGTCGTAAAATTACAGAATTAGCTACCTGGATCTAGTTTTGAAGTCATTCACACTACATTTGAGGCTAATTTAGAGCCAGATCACACCTTTAACCTACAAGTATTGGTACTTTAATTACCAGAAAAGATAACAAACTTTAACATTAAGCTTATAGGTGGATTTTATGGCTGCTAAATTTTTCATCCCTTCTGTCAATGTCTTAGGTAAAGATGCGGTTACTGAAGCGATTGGTGATATCAAAACTCTGGGCTTTAAAAATGCCTTAATTGTTACAGACAAGCCGTTAGTTGAAATTGGGTTAGTTGCTCAAGTGACTGACAAGCTTGCCAGCAACGATATTGCTTCAGTTGTGTTCGACGGTGTTCAACCAAACCCAACTACTGGTAACGTTGTTGCAGGTCTTGAATTGCTTAAAGCAAACAACTGTGACTTTGTTATCTCTCTTGGTGGTGGCTCTCCTCATGACTGTGCTAAAGGTATTGCATTAGTTGCAACCAATGGCGGCAGCATTAAAGATTACGAAGGTCTAGATGTGTCTACTAAGCCACAACTACCACTTGTTGCTATCAACACCACAGCGGGTACTGCAAGTGAAATGACTCGTTTTTGTATTATCACCGATGAAGCACGCCACATAAAAATGGCCATCGTTGACAAAAACACTACCCCGCTACTCTCAGTGAATGACCCAGAGCTAATGCTACTTAAGCCAGCTGGTCTAACTGCTGCAACCGGTATGGATGCACTGACTCACGCCATTGAAGCTTATGTTTCAATCGCAGCAAACCCAATTACCGATGCCTGTGCAATCAAAGCGATTGAGCTTATCAAGGGTAACCTAGTTGAGGCTGTAGAAAACGGCCAAAGCATCGAAGCACGTGACCAAATGGCTTATGCACAGTTCCTAGCAGGTATGGCATTTAACAATGCGAGCTTAGGTTATGTACATGCTATGGCGCATCAGCTAGGTGGATTCTACGACCTTCCACACGGTGTATGTAATGCATTGCTACTACCACATGTACAAGCTTACAACGCACAAGTTGTGCCTGAGCGCTTAAAAGACGTTGCTAAAGCAATGGGTGTGGATGTGAGCGCTATGACTGATGCTGAAGGTGCAAGTTCAGCACTAGAAGCGATTAAGGCGCTTTCTGTTGCAGTGAAGATCCCAGAGAACCTCACTAAACTGGGTGTTAAAGCGGAAGATATTCCAACACTTGCAGATAATGCACTTAAAGATGCTTGTGGATTTACTAACCCTAAGCAAGCAACTCATGAAGAGATCTGCCAAATCTTTACTAACGCTTTGTAATCAGACACTAACAAGACCTGTTTAGTAAAAGGTGAACGGATAGCAAGCGTATCATCGCTCCCTTGATGTTGCTTGCTATCTTTCATTGCAAAGGGCTATTTGGCGCCATTATAAGGCTTGAATAGCGGCAGCTTTACCGAGATATTTACTCCGAAGCGCTTTAGAGCATGAACAAATTGATACATTTGTGTGATAAACCTTCAAAAATATCAGTCTAAAGCCCATAAACAGGCTGTTTCTGGTAGTAATACTGGATACAAATTACTGCAATTGCGATATAATTAAAGTGTTCGCTTTTTCCCTGCAAAAGTTAAAGCAAGCTTTAAAGCCCACTCTTCGGAGTGGGTTTTTCCTTTCTATAAGCAAAACCATTCTCAGCCCTAGAGTATTTATCATTCCAAGTATGTCATCGCTCAGCGATAGCAATAAGCCGTTTATTTATTCGTAGACCAATAGTGATGTATCCACTTGCAATTAGTATGTTTTGCAAAGGGATGGAATTCACACCAAGAATTTAAAAGCTAGCAAAGGTTAAGGGAATATATGAAAATGGGGTGCAACTCACCTGCATTGAGCTTTGCAAGCCGCCGTGAATATATCCCTATAGGCTCTGCTAAATCATCCACGATTTAGAAGCTTGCACGGCCCAATTTAGATGAATAGCAGCTGGTTCCAAGAGTCCGACTCCTTAACCGACATGAACGAGTCACCACCAAGAGTTTAAAGGTCAGTCAAGAGAACGTATTGCAGTCATATGCCATTCACCTGTCTTGAGCTTTTGCAAGCCGCCGTAAATATATCCCTATAGGCTCTACTAAATCATCCATGATTTAGAAGCTTGCACAGCTCAACGCAGATGAATCGCTAGCATGTAGTCCTTAACTCGTTTTTGGACAAAAACTTGTTAGAGTTAAAGCTCTTAGAGAGATGAGTTTCATTAGGGGAAATATGGCAAACGTGTATGCGGTAACGCCCAAATAAGCGGGAAATTATAGTTGGCTAAAATGTTTGAGGAACGAAAAACAGCCAACTGTAAATTTTCCGTTTGATTGCCTTGTTAGTTTACAATTACACCAACACTAATGAAAAGACACTTAGCCAAATTAGCTGAAAGCCATATGAGATACGTTGATGAATACCCGGATTACTTTGAGTTTTTACGGCTTTAGCCATAGCGAATAGATAATAAACAGCAGCGATAACAGAAACAACTGAAAAAATACGGAAATATAGAGGGATAATTTCTGTTGTTGGACTGATAGCTACTAATATTGGTGCTACAACTAGCGAAAGTAACATGATAAAACCAGCCCAAGAATGTACCTTACAATTAAAAGTTGGGTTCTTAGTAAATGGATCAGCGTCCATAGGGAAGTACCCAGCTACCCATGTACCAATGCCATGAGCTATGACCAACCAACCCGCAATATTCACTAAGATTGAAACGCTTGAAAGCTGCGCCAAATACCAACCGAAAAAGCAAAAGAGAAAGCCTAAAGGGTAATTATTAATTAAGGGTGACAATTTTTCTGTTGGGCTACCTGTTGCACCTAACTCACTACAAAACTGTTTAGAATGGCTGTAACCAGCATAAAATCTACTTGCTACATAAACACCAATGAAGATCCAGATTGTTGCAATTAACCCTGAATAGATCGCTATACTTTCAAACACTACCAAAATCCTTTTTGTAACGCCACGCTAAGCGGCAAAAAATTGTTGGCTAAAATAGTGAACGAAGTGAACAAAAGCCAACTGTTTTTTGTCCGTTCTTGAGCGCCTTGTTAGGTGCTTTTAGGCCACCAATTAGGCGTTTCTCTTGCTGTAAGGCCAAATTTGCCTGCTAGAAAATCAATAACTTGAGCTTTACCAGTTATTTCACCTTCGCTCCAATTGTCCCATTCAAACTTTAATTTTAGGCCTTCTTTCGACAGCTTAACTTTACTGTAATCTATCCAAGCGTCAAAACCATCATATTCGTATGTTTTCACCCAGCCATTATGAAGATGGAACTCCAATATACGATTGAAGTCGTCTGTTGGAATATCCTGAATGATTTTCAAGCCAAGTGCTTTGAATTTTAAATCTACAGTTTTTCTACCTAACGTGACGACTGGATTCATTGAGCACCTAACGCTTTGCTAAGCGGCAATAAAATAGCTGGCTAAAATTAGCGAGGAACGAGCAAAAGCCAGCTGTTTTTTATCCATTTAAGCAACTTGTTAGCAATTTTTACATGGTTCTCTGAAACTCTCTTGCATCCTCGCCAAAAGAGAGCATTTTCAATGCTGTAGTTTGTTTATCTTTATATATTACTTGCAACCGTGCTTCAGTAAACGCTTTAAAAATAATAGTTTCTTTATCAAGTAGCTCTATTTCAAAAGCGGGGTCATCTAAATATTGATAAAAAAGTTTGCCATTTTTTTGAAAAACTTTGCGCTCACCGTATGTGCCTATAATTTGATTAATGTCACTCTGGTTTGGTTGGTATTGGTTAGATTTTGCTTTAACCAAAGGATAGGCCCATTCGTGCAAGTGTAAGTTACTACTCTTACTTTTGATTAGGGTATTTAGCACCTCAGCATAAGCCACGTTAAGTGCATTATCGCTGCTCGTTTCTATATTTGGTTTTACACCTTTTCTTTCCCAATTATCTTTTGTTCTAGGGTCAACAGGTCGTGTAGTTGGTAAAGTTAGAATATAATCGTTATTTACTATTTCTGCACTTCTAGCGTGAGCTGCACCAGCAGTAACCTCACCAACAATAGTTGCTCTAGTTAAACTTTGCATAGCATAGCTAAAGCTTTCTGCTGCTGACGCAGAGTTATTGCTGGTAAGAATATAAAGAGGGGTATCTTTAAACCTAGGACCCGGAACATAAGGTGACGTCCATTCTTGTGTTTGCGTTAACACACCATTCTCACGGCTTTCAAAAGTTAATAAATGGACTGTATCTAAGTCAAAAAAGTAACTTGCCAACGAAGTTACCATAAAAGGGCTACCACCAAAGTTTTTCCTTAAATCAATAATAATTCCATCAGAGTATTGTAAAAACTTCATAGTATTTTCAAGAGTTTCACCACCTAAATGACTGTCAGAGAACACTCTTATATCGAGGTAACCAATGTTTCCATCGAGCATTTCAACTTTTTTAAAACCATAGTTATCTGTCGGAGTCTCCATGACACGACTATCTGCAAACGCCACCGATTGTTCTGAAGAACGATATACTTTCAATTCACTAACCCATTGTGGGTCATAGACCACAGAGAGGTGTTTATCATTTGCAATCTTGTTTAATTCCAAAGTCATAAATTCAGCAATATCTTCAGATGACTTTTGACGTTCACAACCAGATAAAAATGCTTGCGAACGTATTAACTGAGCTAACGTTGTTGCTGTATTTTCAATGACGTAGTTATCTTCAAGTTGTTTGGCAATAATTTGTGACACATCACGACAATCTGCGGCGCTGACATAATTGCATAGAACGAGTGAGCTAACGATGAGGGATTTAAAAACTTTATTCTTCATATTCTTCCTGAAATTTTAATTGTTGCTTCCTATAACGCTCAACCACACCAAAAGGGGTTAAAAGACTTACCACATGCTAAATTAAATTGCTAACGCCTCATTAAGAGGAAATTTATAGTTGGCTAAAATGTTGAACGCAGTGAAAACAGCCAACTGTAAATTTTCCTGCTTTAATGCCTTGTTATAAGTCACTTTACACTAACCAGTTCAGCATCATCAAACCCAACTGTAACATTAGGAACATGATTTAAAATGGTTGACGAATTAGACGAAAGTAAACCTTTTATTATATTCACAACATCGGATTGTAAACTTTCCCAGTTAACCCCCTGAGAGCATGGTAAATCGATGTACTTTGTAGTTGGAACGAAGTCCTCATTACAAGCCCAATCGTCATCTTCAGGATCATATTCATTTGAGCCAATAAGGTAAGCTTGAAAGCCATTTTCAGATTGGAATAAACCGATATTTATGGCGATTACATCAGGCCGTTCTTTTATTTGCTTAATCCATGCTTCAATCTCAGATTTCACAACGATTCCTTCGTGACTTATAACAGCTTATTCATTAGTCGCTCGATAACGTTCTTAGCAACTCGTTAATTTTTTAACAAGCTATCACTGCTAAGGCATTGCTGTAAATAGATAATTT